>ONPC01000062.1 GCA_900319565.1 uncultured Eubacteriales bacterium
GAACACGACATACGGGAAGTTTTCGCTTTGTATGTCGTGAAATGCTGCCGAGGGCTGCGGAGAACACGACATATATCAAGAAACCACCATATATGTCGTAAATGATGAGCCGTACAGGGAACTTCCACGACATACAGAGCGTTGCCGTTACATATGTCGTAAAGATGCATTGCCCGCCGCGGGGGAATATGTCTCCGGCTGATCACCGGGTTTGAGGTGCATATTTTGTAAGTAGTATGGTATAATGGTAGCGAAGTTTGACTGCATTTTGAACGAAGTCGAAAAGAGAAGTGAGATTCTTAACACCGGAGATTTTTAACACCGCTCCCGGAGAGTCCGGACGGATCAAATATAAACTTACGATAGGAATGGAGGAAGAGAATGAGTAAGAGATCGGAAAGAAAAAAACGTGTGGAAGAGCGCAAAAAGGAAGCTCGAAAGAAACTTATACAGGGGGCCGTGATCACGATGGTGTTTGCGGCGGCCATGCTGGTGCTGGGCATCATCGGCTTTATTTCCAATCGCAAACGTTATGAAGATTACTCTTCTTCGCCGGACGTACGCATGATCGATGCGCAGGTGACAGATGTCGAGACGAAATCCCGTAAGGATGAATATGGCAAGAAGAATTATTACTATAAAGCAAAGGTCACCTATGTGGTCGATGGCACGGAGTATAAAGGCGTTGACGAATTCGACGACGCGGTAAAAAAGGGTGACGCAGTCCGGGTGAAGGTCTACCGGGCGGAGGACGAGGCTTATAAGATCGCGGCGGTTACAAATGAAACTGCGAGTAAGCTCTATAATATCCTGTATATCTGCGTAGCTGCTTTCGGAGCGGTTCTCCTCGTGATCGGTATCATTGTACTGATCCCCCAAAAGGAGAAGAAAGAATAACCTTACGCGCAAAACGGCGAAAAGCAGGAAAATGCGCGTAGGAAACCGCCAACGGGAAGCTCGTCTCTACGCGCAAAACAGCAAAAAGCAAGAGAATGCGCGTAAGCCCCCGGCGGGGCATCGACCAGGGAGAACTTTGGTTGACAGAGCCTGCCTCTTCTTGTATAATAAATAGAACTATATGCAGAGAGGAGATGGGCCTTTTGATCCGTAAGATGCATTCGACTTTTTTATCCGCAGATGGTATTCATAAGCTTCATTTGGTGACCTATTTGCCGAACCCGAAGCACTGTCTGTTCCCGAAGGGAATGGAGGAAACGGACGGCGTCCCGCGGGCCATCCTGCAGATCGCGCACGGCATGACGGAACACATCGAGCGTTACGACGCGTTTGCGAAGTACATGGCGAACCGGGGCATTCTGGTGGTCGGGCACGACATGCTCGGACACGGCATGAGCGTGGAGGACCCGGAGGATCCGGATCAGTACGGCTATTTTGCCGAAAAAGACCCGAACCGCGTTCTGTTAGAGGACATCTACCAACTCATGCAGGATGTGAAGAAACGCTATCCGGACGTCCCCTATGTGTTGATGGGTCACAGCTTCGGCTCCTTTCTGGCGCGACAGTTCATGTTCGACTATCCGGGCATGGCAGACGGCGTGATCGTGATGGGCACGGGCATGCCGGGCCGGCCGGCCGTACGAACCATGAAGATCCTGCTGGGGATTTTGGGGCGCGTGCAGGGGGAGCATCACCACAGCAAGTTGGTGAATAAAATGATCTTCGGCCCCTATGCGAAGGCTTTTCCGGAGGACGAAACGGGCTTCGGCTGGCTAACGAAAGAGAAATCCATCGTGGATGCCTACGTTGCGGATCCGCGCTGTGGTTTCGTCTTCACGGTCAATGGATTTAAGGCCATGTTTGAAGGCATTGGCCGCTTACATAAGAAAAGCAATCTGAAAATGATACAGAAGGATCTCCCGGTGCTGTTCATATCGGGCGAGGATGATCCTGTCGGAAGCCGCGGCCGAGCGCCGAAAAAGGTGGCGCGGAAACTGAGACGGTTGGGGATGCAGCGCGTAACGCTGCGGCTCTTTTTGGGCGACCGACACGAGCCTCACAATGAAACCGACCGTGAACTGGTCTACTATTATCTGTACCGCTGGATGAAGCGGGAACACCTGCTGACTGAACTGCCGGCGCGGGAAGAATAACAGCAGCAACGCTAAATTAAGCGAAACAAACGCTGAGCGAACTGCCGGCAAAGGAGGAGTAAAATGAGCACATTAACTACTATGAAAGAAAAAACGAGACAGCTGAAACTGGACAGTCCGAAGTTGGCTGCCCTGTCGGAGGATATAAGGAACGCCGCGCTTTTGGCTGTGGCGCAGGCTCTGGAGGCGCATAAGGAGGAGATCTTCGCAGCAAACCAGAAGGACCTGAAGAAGGCGGAGGAGGATAACCTCGACATGCCTGTGCGTAAGCGCCTGAAGTTTGATGAGGCGAAGCTGGCAGGTGTGATCGACGGCATTCGCCAGTTGGTGGCGCTGCCCGATCCGCTCGGAAAAAACCTGATGGTGCGCGAACTCGACGAGGGCCTGACCCTATATCGCCAGTCCTGTCCCATCGGCGTTATCGGCGTGATCTTCGAGTCGCGTCCCGATGCCTTAGTGCAGATCGCGACGCTGTGCATCAAGAGCGGAAACTGCGCCATCTTAAAGGGCGGCAGCGAGGCCATGAACTCCAACGGCATCCTGTTTGAGACGATTTATAATGCTGCGGTGGCGGCGGGCCTGCCGAAGGGCTGCATGACGCTGGCACAGCAGCGTGAGGAGATCCGCGAACTGCTGGATTGCTACGAATCCGTGGACCTTCTCATTCCGAGAGGCTCCAATGCCTTCGTCCAGTACATTATGAATAACACGAAGATCCCAGTCATGGGCCATGCGGACGGCATTTGCCATGTTTACGTTGATAAGGCGGCCGACCTTCAGAAAGCGATTCGCATCGTTGTGGATTCAAAGACACAGTATGTATCGGTGTGCAATGCGACCGAGACCTTGCTCGTGCACCGCGACATTCTGAAGGAGTTCATGCCTGCGCTTTCCGAAGCACTTCGTAAGAAGAACGTTGAGCTGCGCGCGACGAAAGAAGTCCGCGACGCTTCCGGCGCATATGCGAACGAGATGCTGGACGCGACCGAGGAGGATTTCTCCACCGAGTATCTGGACTACATTTTATCGATCAAAGAGGTTTCCTCCGTGGAGGAAGCCATTGACCATATCAACCGCTATGGCTCGCACCATACCGACGCGATCGTGACGGAGGATGCGCAGACGGCGCAGGAGTTCATGCAGCTCGTGGACTCGGCGGGCGTGTTCTGGAACGCGTCCACGCGTTTCTCGGACGGCTACCGCTACGGTTTCGGCGCCGAGGTCGGCATCAGCACCGGCAAATTGCATGCGCGCGGCCCCGTCGGTTTAGAGGGTCTGGTCACTTATAAGTACAAACTGATCGGCGACGGACACATCGTCGACGATTATTCGACCGGAGTGAAGCAGTTCCACCATAAGGATCTGATCAGCTAAGAGATAATCGTTGCATTTCCGACGGAGATATAATAGCTGGTGGAAAAGAATTGGAGAAACCATGACAGATAACATGAGGTTGATGCATGAGGATATTTTATACAATTTGAACAAATGTTTCCCGAAGGAATATCTAGACTATTGCTTTGGCGAAAATTATCCTCTTAGTCAGTATAAGTTTGCTAAGTATCTCCTCTTTGAACTTGTTTATGATGCCTACGAAGAATCCTTAATTAAGGAACCATTACGGCATTTTATTCCATATTCTTCAACGGATGATGATCATAGCGAAAGGATGCGCTTTTCCAGGTCCTTACAATATACACAAAGCTTCAAAGATAAGAACTACCAAATACTGGCAAATGAATATAAAAACGATCCTAAAGAGTTGAAACGGATAGAGGTCCTAAAAGCAAAGGATATGTCTGGAATAAAAAACAGACTTGAGGGATATGAGTTAAACAAATTGAGAATATTCGAACATGAAACGCTCATGGAGTTGCCAATAGTTAAGTCAATCATAGAAAATAGAATAACCTCTCCGAAAAAGGTTTCCAACAAATGCTTTGTTGAACTTTTTGAGGGATACGATGATTGGGTGGAGAAACTAAGGGCAAGATCATCTGAAAATGATGAGGAAATGTTATTTGCAAGTATATCGTTTTTTTTACTGGAATGGAAGTACAGTTTAGAGTTTTTTTATGTGCTTGCAGATTATATGGACGAGGCAGGAATTAAAGAGATTGATCCATTAACCTTTAATCTTTTTTATGGCGTGGTTCAGTTTTTCAGTCGTTTGTCGCTAAGTATTAGGATCGATAGTCGGATGATAATAGAAAGACAGAATCTTGCTTTGATTTTTCTCAATTATCCAAAGGATACTCTTTTGCGGTATCGTGGTAAATATGCTGAATTATTGGGACTGGCCTGTATGATTCTTGAAATGCCTAGATCAGATAATGGGGTGTCATATAGTAATTGGTTCAGATGTAATACGAATTTGACTGATTGGGCCTCATTTATACGAGATTATGACGTATTTCAGGCATGGAATTCAAAGACTTGGACTAAGCGTAAAATACAAATTGCCCGGAATTTATTAAAGTTTGTTGTTCCTTTTAGCAACGGAGATTAAAAAATCCCGATTTTCGTGCTTAGCGGCCCTTTCATTATGGTGCTATTATGGGATCAGAAAGGGACAACGCGTTGATTTCTTTCAAAAATTTTATTTTTGAAGGAGACATTTCATGAAATATTCGAAAAAGGATCATGGAGGATGTGTAGATGTTTTTCGGGCATTCTTGATTGAGAATTCTCAATTTGCTGGTATGTATGACATGCCGGTCCTTCGAGCCGAGCATGGTGTACCCAGAAAACTAATTCGGTTCTCTGAAGCATGTCGGGAGAAAAAAGATTACAATCAATGGGTAATGTTTTACGAGAATGATTTCAAATTTGAAAGAATTTGGAACCAACCTCGAAAGTATCTTCGTATTCTAAGTAAGTTTGAAGGAGTTATAACGCCTGACTTTAGTTTATACTATGATATGCCTTTAGCTATGCAGATATGGAATATATATCGAAGTAAGGCTATAGGTTCATGGTTACAGCATAATGGGGTTCGGGTTATTCCCAATATTCGAGTTGGATCAAGGTATACTCTGGAAATAGCATGTGATGGAGTTCCTAAGCATAATACAATAGCAATAGGAACACTAGGGTGCTTGCAAGATCCAACTTACAGAAAAGAGTTCGAACAGATTATTGAAAGAATATCGGAGTTATTGGATCCCGAAACCATAGTCTTGTATGGTGCATTACCTTCAAATGTCATCAGACTAAAGGCACGTGGTATACAAATCGTGCATTTTCCGGCTGACTACTCTTTTTACCGAAAGGGGGAAGAGTAGATGGGTGGAGGTGAATATGGCTTATCTAAAAAAAGGGGGAAGGGCGTAAGTTTTATTGTTGGCGAGAATGGAATGGTTTTTCCGATAAAATATAAACAGTGGGTTGGTGTGAGCCGCAGGACGAGACTGCTTAAATCAGCTAAAAATATGAAATTGCGAAATGCTATCAATCAAATGTATCGTCCCGGTAGTTTTATCGGTGATGGGGGAACAGCATCGGTCCTCAAGTTTGAAAAAAGAACAGGCCATAAAATCGGAAGAAGTCAAAAGGGGCACTACACAAAAGCAGTCGAAATAGAACGATATATGAAGAATAAGGTGCTAAACGATGATCTTAACAAGAAAGACCGTAAAATCGCCAATAATCTCATACGCCAGATAAGACGTGCGATACTTGAATGGGAGGGAAAAATATGAAGTATGATGAATTATATGATGATTTCCTGAAATTGTTCCCGGATGATGTTGCTGTGCTTTCCGATCTAGCTGCTGAAGTGAATGCAGAAAGAAGTGATGGAATGCATGTTATGTTCGGGATGGTAGTGTGCCCATATATATGCAAAATCGCCAAGGAGGATCCCCAAAAAACCAGAAGAGCTTTTGAGTTCATTGAGCAGATGGAAACTTCCGGTGATGATGAGATTATTAATGTGGCTGAAGTTACCGTTTTGGAGAATCTTATGACGGATGAGGACGGAGGGTTTGATAGGTTTGAGCAATACTTGGGAACCGAAAGCCGTAAGACCGTTATGCAGTTATCACATTTCTTTGATATCGTTAAAAAGGAAAGTGACTGAATGGTATGAAGCAGCCTTATTAAGACTGGAACATCGAAGGAGTTGAGAAGAGAAATGAACAAAACGATCGCTTTGGTCGTCACGGTTCGCAATCAGGAGCAGGAGATCCGGCCGTTTTATGAGTGTGTGCTACGGCAGAAACGGCCGCCCGATGAGATCTGGTTTGCGGATGCCGAGTCGACCGACGAAAGCAGAGAAATCTTGAAGAAGCTGGAAGAATCGGATGCCCGTGTGCATGTTGTGCGCACGGAGCATGCGAATCTTTCGCGTGCCCGCAATCTGGTGTTGGAGCGGGTGGGTACCGATCTGCTGGTGTTTCCGAGGTTGTCGGATCGCCTGGCGCCCGGTTATCTGCGTGATCTGGCACATGTGATGGAGAACGACGGGGATTTCGACATGGTCGCTTCCGGATATGCGGAGATCACATCCGGAGGGAAGGTGATCTCTACGTGCAAAGATCTCAGCGGCGTCATCAGCTGGAAGAAGATGCTGGGACACTGCTTTTCAAACCGCGGCATGAAGACCGGACTGTGGAATAAAATGCTGCGCCGCGACCTGATCGAGCGTGAGCAGCTCAGTTTTTGTGAGGATCTGGAGGACGGCGGTGATGTCCTGTTCCTGACCGCCTACAGCGCACATGTGCGAAAGGTCCAGCTGCTGCCGCAGTGCCTTTACGGGCATGTCTACGATCCGCTGGGAATTCGGGAGCGTATCCGTGAGGAGCGGCGCCGGATCAAAGAGCAGGCTCTGCACATGCAGAAGCATTACGAGACGATCCGGACGATACGCAGGGAACTGCGTGTCCGGAAAGCCCTGAGCGACTGGAAAGCCATGGGCCGGGTCCACGCGATATTGAAGGAAACCGGCGCCCTGCGGGAAGTTCCGTCGTTCCACAGTTATAAAGCACGAAAGGCGCGCCGCCTGCTTTGGGCGACGCAGCGCATGAAGCAGGAGTATAAAGCGGAGCGTAAGGAGGCCATGGCTTGCCTGCACAGCAAAGCATTGGCCGTGGTGAAAGACCGCAACCTGTCCGGCCTGCACCGACTGTCCGTAGTCGTGAGCGGTTTTTCACCGCGGCTGGGACTGTGCTTCGCGAAGCTGCGCAAAGGTCGCCGATAGGCCGGCTTGCCGGAAACGTCAGAAAATCTTAAGAAGTAATTCAGAGAAAAGCATTTTATTTTTGGAATAAATATGCTAAGATAAATGTGTTAAGTTTTCAAATACCTCGGCCTGCCATGCAAGCCGAAAAACGGGATACGATAGAGAGGTAGAACATGGAAGAGAACAAAAACAGAAATCAAGAAAATGAAAATGAATATGGATACGAGAACTATGAGAGCTGGGGCACCATTCAAAATACTGTGAATGCCGGCTCGGCTACGCGCCCTGCTTTTTCTGCGATGGGCAGCGGTTATTCCGCAACCATTGACGGCGCTGCGATCGAGGATCGTAAGTACCTGCTGACCATCCTCGGTTGCCTGGTATGGGGCTTTTTCGTAAATTACCTGATCTGCATCACGCTGGGTAAATATCTGATCACATCACAGAACGCTTCGTTCCTGTATTTGATTATTCCGTTGCAGATCGTCAGCGTATTCATGAACGCATTTGCGAAGAAAGCGGTCACCAAGTTTATTGCCTACAACCTGTTGGTGGTTCCGATGGGCATCGAGATCGCGTTTGTCGTTTCTCTGATGAATGCTATGGGCGCGGTGGATGCCGTATACATGGCGATCCTCGGCACGGCAGTGATCGGTGCGCTCATGTTTGCGTTGGCATATTTTAAAACGGACGCGTTCCTGTCTTTGGGCAGCACGCTCCTGTGGGTCACCCTGGCAGCACTTCCGGCAGCGATCATCATGATGATCTTCGCTCCTGCCGGTTATGCGATGATGGATGCTTTCTTTGTATTGCTCTTCGCTTTCTGGCTGGGCTTCGATATCAGCAGAGCGATGCAGCAGCCTAAATCCGTGGAAAATGCCATCACGGCCGCATTTGACGTATATTATGATCTTGCGTACATTCTCCTTCGCCTGCTTCTTATCATGGCGAGAAATGCCGGCAAGAGAAACTGAGACGATATACGATTGAAAATGGTTTGAAAACCATGAAATAACATAAAAAATGCAAGCAGGGACGTTTTCCGTAACGGAGAGTTTCCCTGCTTTTTATTGGCAGAATAAGGGGAATTCTGTATGCTCTGGCTCGGTAGTGGTCCGATGGACTACGCGGAGGATAAACTATGAAAAGTGATAATATGGTTTCAATCGATTTTGAAGAAAAAGAAGAATATGAGGCATATACACAGTCCGGAATCTATTACAATCCCTCGAATGATAATGCAGGCCCCTATTTCGGTATGCCCGTCGAAGTTGCGGATCGTAAATTTATTACGAGCTTACTGATGTTTATCCTCTGGGGATTTGCGCTCGCTTATATGGGATGTAGGGTGCTGGAATACACCTGGGGGGTACCGCATCCTGCGTTCGCCTTATTTACGATGTTGGTTTTGGAGTCGTTCGGCTCTTTGATCCGTTATAAGACAGAGAAGGGGTTCCTTCATTTTTTGGCTCTGACGATGGCTGGACCGGCCTTGCTTATAATGATCGGCATAGCTGAAGGCGCGATCAATCAGACCGGCGACATGCGCGCGGTTAAAGCCGGCTTGATCGGGGTGAGCGCTGTGACGGCAATCTTGATACTGGTGGGCCTCATTCGCCCGACGCTCTATCGTTTCACCGGCAAAACCGTAGGTTTGACGGTCGTTGCCGCCGCCCTGGCGGATGTGTTTCTGTGGTTTAATTACGGATCGGCCTTCTGGTTGATCTGGACCATGCTCGCGGTGCTGGCGATCTCGCTTTATCTGGCCTATGTTCTTACAAAGGCTGCCATACATACAGAAGGCAAAGAGAAGCCTGTTACCGTAGCGTTCGACACCTACATGCGGGTGGTAACAACGATCCAAAAGACATACGAGGAGATTGATCTATACGGAGAGGATGATTTCTAAACTTAAGGGGCTCCTTATATGGTATTGAGACCTTATGGGGACGAATGAACATGCTAAAAGTGGCTGGACTCCCGGTTTTCCGGGCGCCCGGCCACTTTGGCTTAAATTGAAACTTTAATGCGATTTATATAAACAACTGCAGTACATACACCACGATGCATGAAAGGGAGGCCACGATGAACAGGTTTCCCGTAAGCCATGCGGTGATGATGCCGACGATCAGGGCGACCAGACCGGGAAGGATGTTGCCTTCGACCACATAGAGGATCGCGGGAAATGTCATGACGGAAAGCGTCACATAGGGTACGTAGAACAAAAATGAGCGGATGAACCGGCTCTTGATCGGTTTACGGATCAGAGCCAGCGGCAACGCACGGATCGCATAGGTCACGAGCGCGATGACGGTGATGTAGAGATAAATGTTATGCTTCATCCGCGTCACCTCCCTGTACGGAGTTTGCGGCGTCAGCTTCATCCGGCTGTTTCTCCTCCGGGATCGGGAAGAACCAGGCCGCGAGGGCGGAGATCACGACGGTCAGCAGGATGGTGCGGGTTCCGACGGAGATCTTCGAAACATAGGGAAGCAGGGAAAATGCGAGGCTGGCTCCCATGGAGACGGTGCAGATGCCGATGATAACGCGGCTTTTCCTCGCTGCCGGGATGATGATGGCCAGAAACATGCCGTATAAGCCCACAGAAAGCGCGTTTACGAGGTTTTGGGGCAGCAGGTTACCGAATATAACTCCGAGTCCCGTACCGGCCGCCCAGAGCGACAGAGCCACGAGCATCATGCCATAGTAGAAAGGCGGTTCGACCGGCGTCTGCCGGGACATCGACACGCCGAAGAGCTCGTCGGTGACGCCGAAACTCATGACCAGGCGGTGCGGCAGCGTGACGCGCTTCGAAAGCTTCTGACTTAAGGAGCATGACATCAGGAGGTAGCGCGCATTGGCCACGAGGACCATGAGCGCGATCTCGATGTAGGCCGCCTGTTCGGCGATCAGGGAAAATGCGACATATTCGCCGGCGGACGCGTTCAGCAGCATACTGGTCAGCGTAGCCTGAAATGCGGTGAGGCCGGCATTTCGCGCGTGGATGCCGAGGGAAAACGAAACTGCGAAATAACCGAGGCCGATCGGGATGCCCAGTCGCATGCCGCGGCCCAGTTCCGCGCGCGGGTCATAGTTGCTTTGCTTCATGATGGTACCTTTCAGAAAACGCGGAATCCATGGGATCCCACGACAAACACATAGTAAAAGCGATCACGACCGCCCGGGAAAAAGGACTGCCGGTCAACGTGAAAGTATAAGCATTTTAGCACAAAAAAGCGGGGGTGGCAATACTTGTTAAATACTTGCCAATCTCCGCTGATTTTAGTATAATATACTACGTATTAATGGACATGGTTCCAAGCCATGCCTGCTGTAATTTGCGGTGAAAGGACAGGGACACAGCGGTGAAACAGAAACTCGCGGGAAACTATATGATGTTTGCGGCATACCAGCTGTTTATTCTGTTGGTGCCGCTTATTTCGCTACCCTATGTGGCCCGCGTTCTGGGGACGGATGAAAACGGAACCTACAGTTTTCTGGAGTCGACCGTGATGTATTTCACGCTGGCAGCATCCTGTGGCAGCGCCGTGTACGGTCAGCGTGAGATCGCTTACCTGGATAATAAAGCCGACCGCACCCGTGTTTTCACCGAGATCTTCCTGATCCGGCTCATCATGACGTTGGTCAGCTATGCGATCTTCTTCTTTGTCTTCGGACTCGATTCGAAATACGGCTCGCTCTACCTGCTGTTTTCGTTTAATATATTGACCGTGATCTTTGATATCTCCTGGTTCTATCAGGGCATGGAGGAATTCACACGTGTCGTTGTGCAGTGCACGTTGATCCGGCTGATCGCGCTGGCCTGCATATTCCTGTTCGTCAAATCGGAGGGCGACCTGCCCGTCTACATTCTGTGTCAGAGCGTACCGAACCTGATCGGCGCGCTGTCGCTCTGGCCCGGCGTCCATCGCAAGATGACGAAGCTTTCATTTAAAAATCTGCAGCTTAAGAAGCATATGCTTCCGATCCTGCTTTTGTTCCTGCCCCAGATCTCGTCGGAGATCTTCGGCATGTTGGATAAGACCATGATCGAGGTCCTGACGCATCAGCCGGAGCTAAACGCATTTTACCAATACGCGCAGAAGATCGTAAAGATCATTCTGATCGGCATCACATCGCTCGGCATCGTAATGATCCCGTCCATGTCGGCCGCCTTCGCGCGAAAGGCCTACGACGAGATCCGCAAACGCATGGAAGACATCTTCCGGTTTGCGTTCTTCTTAGGCTGTCCGCTGATGTTCGGGCTTCTGGCCGTCGCGGATGTTTTCATCCCCGTTTTCTTCGGTGACAAATACATCCCGGCCATCGAACTGGCCTGCTTCCTGGCGCCGACCGTGCTTCTGGTCAGCTGCAGCAACGTGCTCGGCGTGCAGTACCTCCTGCCTTCGCGGCAGCAAGGCGCATTTACCCTGTCGCTGGTTCTGGGCATCATCGTCAACATTGTGGGCAATGCCCTCCTGGTGCCGCACTTTCAGGCTCTGGGTACGGTCTACGCCACTGTGGCTGCGGAATTCACTGTGACGCTCACCCAGTCGCTGATCGTCCGAAAACAACTGCCCCTGCGGAAAATGTACCTGTCCGGCGGCATCTACCTGATCTCAGGCGCTGCCATGGCAGCCATCACGTATACAGTCGGTTCCCTGATCCCGGGACGCGCCCTGTCCCTCGCGGTTCGTGTCGTGATCGCCGTGACCACCTACGCTGTTGCCATGATCCTGGTGCACGACCCGCTGCTTGCGCGGTTCGTCGGCATCATTAAGACCAAAGTATTCAAAAGAGGAAAATAAAGATGGATCGAAAGAATATATCCAAAGCGGTCATTCAACGTCTGCCGCGCTACTATCGTTATCTCGGTGAACTCCTGGAGGAGCAGACCCTGCGCATATCCTCGCAGGAACTGAGCGAGCGCATGCACGTGACGTCCTCGCAGATTCGTCAGGACTTAAACCAGTTCGGCGGTTTCGGCCAGCAGGGCTATGGCTACAACGTGGAGGTTTTGTATCACGAGATCGGTAAGATCCTGGGTATCGACCGCAAGCACAACATGATCGTCGTAGGCGCCGGAAACCTGGCGCAGGCCATCGCGAACTACACGAACTTCGAGCGTCGCGGCTTCGTGATCTGCGCGCTGTTCGACCGCGATCCGAAACTCATCGGCCGGTCCTTCCGTGACATTCCGGTCTATCCCATGGAGCAGCTGGAGCAGTTCATCCGGGACCACAATATCCACATGGCAGCCATCTGCATTCCGAAAAACAGCGCGATTCAGGTGGCGGAACGTCTGGTATCCTGCGGCATCAAGGCCATCTGGAATTTCGCCCACACGGACTTGAACGTTCCGGAGGATGTGGTCGTGGAAAATGTTCACCTTTCGGAGAGCCTGATGCGCCTGTCCTACCGTCTGGCAGGGAGCGACGCGAAGGAAGAGTAAACCAGGCTTCGGGAAAACGGAGCCCCCGGACTTAAGCGTTAAGGAGGGGAAACTATGGAGCGAATATACAGCAGCGCCGGCATGCGGCGCATTGATGAATATACGATCGACCAGGGCTTTAAGTCGGCCCGGGAACTGATGGAGACGGCGGCCGCGCGCGTGTTCGACGTGGTATGGCGCCGCATCGAGACGGACCTGTCCTGGCAGAACATCGAAGCGGAGGAGGAGAACCCCTGCGTGGTCGGCGTGCTCGCCGGCGTGGGCAACAACGGTGGTGACGGCATTGCCGTGGTGCGCAAACTGCTGCAGCGTGCGCAGGACTATCCGAAACTGACCATAAAGCTGCTCGTGGTGGGCGACACCAGCGAGGAGAGCAACCGCACGACCTATGCCTGGCGTGAGCAGTGGGACCTGCTGCAGGAGGAAGGCCGGGACGGTGAAGGCGCCATGTCGCCGAAATTGTCGTACCGTCATATCCTGCCGGAGTGGGAATACACCGACGAAGAATTAAAAGAGGAACTGAAGGATTGCACCATTCTGGTGGATGCTTTGTTCGGCATAGGACTCTCGCGACCGGTGACCGGCGTTTTCGCGCAGGTCGTCCGCGCGGCGGCTGCTACAGACTGCCCGGTGATCGCGGTAGACATGCCCAGCGGCGTTTCCACAGACAGCGGCGCGGTTTTGGGCGTGGCCCTGCCGGCGACGACGACGGTGACCTTCGGCTATCGCAAACGCGGCCAGTTACTGCTGCCGGGCCGGGAACTCTGCGGCGAGCTGATCGTGGCGGATATCGGGTTTGCCAGCGATGCACCCGTGGTCGCGCTGTCCGATCCGTTTTCGGGATCGGAGATCATCCGCGTGGAGCGGCCGGACATACCGAAGCCGACCTACATCTGGGATGCAGATGACATTGCGGCGGTGCTGCCGAAGCGCCCCGCCTATTCACATAAAGGCACCTTCGGGACCACTGCCTTCGTGGCAGGAAGCCGCGGCATGGCCGGCGCTGCACTGATCGGCGCCATGGCAGCCTATCGCGGCGGGACTGGACTGGTCATGCTCCTGTCCGACGCGGAGAACCGTCTGATCCTGCAGACCGGAGTGCCGGAAGCCGTTTTCCTGCCCTGGCAGTCAGGCAGCAGTCTGGAGCGGCTGCGCAGCCTGGATCCGAAGAAAAGCGCGCTCGTGATCGGTCCCGGACTCGGGGCGAACGCAGAGGGAAAACAAGTCCTGCAGGGACTTTTAAAAGCTTTGAATGAAACACCGGGCCTGCCGCTCGTGATCGATGCGGATGCCCTGAACTTAATGGCGAAACACGACTCGATCGACCGGATGGTGCGCGACTACGCGAAAACCGACGCCCCGGTGATCCTGACGCCCCATGTCGGGGAAATGATCCGTCTGTTGTCGAGAAACGAAGAATGGAGCGACGCGCAGAAGGTGAAAACGCAGCTTCCGACAGCGGCACAGGAGGTCGCTAAGTGCTATAACGCCGTTTGCATAGCGAAAGACGCATCGACCGTGATCGCCATGCCTGACGGGGAACTGGTGGTAAATACCACCGGATGCGCGGCATTGGCCGTGGCCGGAAGCGGAGACGCGCTGGCCGGCCTGATCGGAAGCCTTTTAGCGCAGGGGGCCGATGCGAAAAACGCAGCGATCTGCGGCGTTTTCATCCACGGACGTGCCGGCGAGGAAGCTGCACAGCGTGTCGGAACACGCTCCTGCATGGCCCGTGACATCGTGGACGGCATCGCTTCCGTATATCGTGTTGACTTTTCCGAAAGGGAATGATATATTAGAAACGCTTTGGTTTTTTTACTATAGTTTTTTCAGGTGGGCTGGAAGTCCATGACGAAGGTATACAAGGATCATTTCTCACATGCTTGTACTCCTTTGCATGGCTGGCCAGCCTGGCCATCCTAAGGAGTACAAGAATATGGACGACGGCGCGCTATGGTGCGTGATCATCAGTTTTGCATTGATATTTTTATCGGCAGTGTTTTTCGGCTTCCTCACGGCGGTCTCCCAGATCGCGCCGGCAGAGGACACCGGAGAGTCTTCGGAGCATGAGGACCGTAACTCGGACACTTCCGGGCAGCGGATCCGCGATCGCTTTCGCGTGACCGGCATCTACTTTACTTCGCTCTGCCTGACGATCATGGCTTGCGGTTTCGGATTATCTTATTCGGCCTACTACCTCTCGGGTGTGATCCCCGGGCATGATCTGTGGCCGGTCCGTGTCGTATTTCTCGTTCTGTTCGCGGTGCTCGTCTGTGCGTTCGGCGTGTTGATCCCGATGCGCATGGCCATGAAGGCATCCGAGCCGTGGGTCGAAAAGACCCGCCACATCGTGGTCGCGATCAGCATGATCTTCGTTCCCCTTGCCTGGGTAGCCCGTGTGCTGGCCCGCGGCGTGGTTCGTTTGTTCCGTGTGAACTATGACACGACGGAGGACGCTGTGACGGAGCAGGGCATTATCACCATGGTCAATGAAGGCGCTGAGCAGGGCGTTCTCGAGGACGATGAAGCCGAGATGATCACGAACATCTTCGAATACGGAGATAAGGAAGCCGCCGATGTTATGACGCACCGCGGTTCGATCAAGTTTTTAAGCCGCGACTGTACGTTAGAGCAGGCGCTGCACGAACTGGCGACCTCCAAAAACACACGA
>ONPC01000207.1 GCA_900319565.1 uncultured Eubacteriales bacterium
ATGTTGACGACAACATGTTTGTTCAACAAGCTGGCGTGGCACAGTCGGTAGCGCGCAACATTGGTAGTGTTGAGGTCACGGGTTCGATTCCCGTCGCTAGCTCACAAAGTATTACGGATCCGCGATCGCGGGTCCGTTTTTTTATCTTCTGAATAAACCGACGCGGCCCAATCCGATCGTTTTCTCGCCTCACCGCCATCCATGACCCGGGTATATGCCGAAAGCCAACCAGGCGTTGTAAAAAACAGCCGTAACTATACTCAGCGGTTCTTGTATTCAAGTTTTCACTCGATTATAATACAGACAAGTGATCACGAAAATACTTAAAAAGAAGGTGATTTATATGGAGATCAACATAAAAGATACACTGCGTACATTACGCCTCAAGAAAAAAGTCACGCAGGAAGCACTGGCTACTCATCTGGGCATTACCCCCCAGTCCGTCGGAAAATGGGAACGCGGCGAGGGCTTCCCCGACATCACGCTGCTTCCCTCTATCGCTCTGTATTTCGGAGTTACGGTCGATGAACTGCTTGGCGTAGAAAAAGCCCGGATCGAAGAAACCATAAAAGAATATGAGGCAGAAGGATTAAAGTATTGGAATAAGGGGGAAACGGCAAAATGTCTGGCACTTTGGGAAAAAGCCTATAAAGAATTCCCCAACGATTGCCGCGTTATGTCCCATCTTATGGATGCACTTTATTCCGATGCAGGAAATCCGATCTATAGTGGTGACACGAATTATGACTCCGAAGGTGCCGTGAAGCGTATCATCGAGTTAGGCGAAGCGATCCTGGAAAGATCCACCGACACGGAGCTTCGTGAAGGCGCCATACAGATCCTGTGCTATACCTATAATGATGAAAACGATAAAGAAAATGCCTTAAAATACGCGGATATGGGCGGTGATTTTCACGTAAATAAAGACGGTCTGAGATGCAATGTCCTTATGGATGAAGAAGGCGTGACCGCCAATCAGCAGTATTTGGTGGATCTGGTCCAGACAGCCGCCTTAGTAGCTGCAGCGATTCCCTGGAAGAAACGGTTGACCTACGAGGAAATGATCGAAGCCTACTCCTTCGCCAGGGACATATATAAACGTCTGTTTAAAGATGGAAACGCAGGATTTTACTCGACCTCTATTGCCACGAACTGTTGCAACCTGGCACATCTGTACGCCGAACTGGGCGATTGCGAGAATACCCTGCAGGCCGTGGAAGAATGTGCTCGCTATTCCGTTGCTGATCCGATCCCTTCCGATCAGGACTATACATTTACGGCTCCTCTGGTCAACCGGGTTCAACTCCCTCATAACGAAACCACCAGAAACAGTACCGGAAACTCCTGTTATTATACCCTTCGCTCTCTGGAGAATAAGAAATTTGATTTTGTAAGGAATGACGAGCGTTTCCAAAAGGCCATCCGCGACATGCAAAAGCATGAGATAAAGCCGACCGAAGAATAAACAAACAAAAAAACAGGCTCCCGTTTCGGGAGCCTGCTTTGCTATTAGGAACGCTTACGCTTCTTTTTTCAGTTTTGCCGCCTGTTCGACCTGAATCTCCGGGATCGCGGAGATCATCGGCTCGATATTCTTTCCCTTCAGGCGCCGATCGATATAATTTTGCGTGATCTTCCGTACCGTTCCCGAAAGGACGATAACGCCGATGAGGTTCGGGATCATCATCAGACCGTTAAAGGTATCCGATATCTCCCAGGCGATGGACGATGTCATCATGGCGCCGGAAACGATCATAAGGGTAAAGAAGATCTTGTAACCCTTTACCGACTTGGTTCCGAATAAGTATTCAAACGACTTCGCTCCGTAATGCGACCATCCCAGGATCGTGGTGAACGCGAACATGAACATGCACAATGCGATGAACTTTTTACCCCAGGCGCCGAAGACGGTAGCGAACGCAGCGCTGGCCAGCGTTGCATCGGAAAGGCCCTCATTCATTACGCCCGTTTCAACATTGACCACTCCGCTCGTAAGGATGACCAAAGCCGTGATCGTACAAACGATGATGGTATCCGCGAACACTTCAAAAATGCCCCACATGCCCTGCTGCACCGGTTCGATCACGTTGGAATTCGAGTGGACCATGACCGATGAGCCCAGGCCGGCCTCGTTGGAGAAAACTCCCCGCTTAAAGCCCCAGGTCACGATGGTCTTGATGCTGACGCCGACCGCGCCGCCCCATGTAGCCTTTTTGGTAAATGCATTACGGAAGATAGCTCCGAACGCATCCCCGACATTCGAGATATTGACAAAGATGATGACCAGACTACCCATGAGGAAGAAAGCAACCATGAACGGGATGATCTTCTCCGCGAAGTTCGCGATGCGTTTCAATCCGCCCACAATGATGATCGAGGCCAGGATCACGAGCATCAGACCCAGGATCAGGTTATAGACCGTTATCTCCCCATATAAGGTCGTATTGAATGCATCGATCGGGAATGCCTCTTTGACATTCAGTACGATCTTATTGACCTGCCCCATATTGCCGATGCCGAACGATGCCAGGATCGCAAAGCACGAAAAGAGGACCGCCAGTATCGTGCCCACTAACTTCATACCTTTCTTGCTTCCCAGACCGTCCCGCAGGTAATACATCGCGCCGCCGGACCATTCGCCTTCCGAATTGCGTCGACGATAATAAATGCCCAATACATTTTCCGAGAAGTTGGTCATCATGCCGAAGAATGCAGCGACCCACATCCAGAAGATGGAGCCGGCGCTGCCGAATGCGATCGCCGCGGCCACGCCCGCAATATTACCGGTACCGATCGTCGCGGCCAATGCGGTGCACAGCGACTGAAACTGGGAAATGGCTCCCTTATCCTTCGTGTGACCCGAAATGTCCTTATGGAATACGCTGCCGATGGTCTTTTTGATCCACAGGCCGAAATGCGTGACCTGAAACACCTTCGTCAGAACCGTCATAAGAATACCGGTTCCGATCAGCAGAAACAGTCCTATGGATACCCACACAAACGTATTCACCGCGTCATTGATCTGTTCCAAAGTCTCTAACATAGATTCGTCCTCATTTCCTTTCGAGTGTTTTTAAATACGCCTCGCAGCGCGGCTTCATAAATGGTACAAACCAGGGCGCATCGAAAGCCGCCTTGAACTCCTGCGCATCCACCCAGCGAAAGCCGATGGTCTCGCCCTCCTGCAGGACAATGCTGTCCTTCGGGATATCGGCCTCAAAAAGATAACCGAAATAGATCGCATGGGTTTCCTCGCGAACCACATGATAAAGCGGTTTCAGGTCCTCCCGGCGCGCTCGGATCCCCGTCTCCTCAAACAGTTCACGCACGGCCGCATCCTGCGGTTCTTCACCTTTGATCGCGCTGCCTCCCGCGCCCGGCTCAAACAGTCCCGGACAGTTCGGCTTCGAGTAGTCGCGATGCATCAGCAGGAAGGTTCCGTCCACATGGCGGACCAAAACCTCAACGACCAAATGAAAGAGCCCCTCCGGTATCTTCTGTCCTCGAACCAGATCCACACCGGTCAGCGCCCCATTTCGATCATATGCGTCCCATAATTCCATAAAGAACCTCCAAAAAAAGGCCTGAAAAACAAACCTGCAGGCTCCACCTGCGGATCCTGCTTAAAAACTCTACGAACTTTATTAAAAGAAAGCACGTGACGGGAATCGAACCCGCGCCCTCAGCTTGGGAAGCTGATATTCTACCATTAAACTACACATGCACGTGATAGGCCGGAAAACCGGCCTATCACGTGAGAAGTTTGGTTTTGGTGATGAAGTGGCAACTTCATCGCCAAAATAAACTTCGAGCCTCTGAGGATTTGCGAAGCAAATCTTCCTTGTGACTGATCGGTTTTTTCGACCTATAAACTTCGCTACTCTCTACAGTAACGACTGCATTACCATCGCGTAGATCCGCTGATTTTCCTCCTGCCATTTGCCGCAGACACGCTCTGCCTGCTCCTGCGTCGGAACGGACAGGTTCATGGAAAACAGGGTAGCCTTACCCTCTTTGATCTCGCAGTGGACCGTATATTCCTGGTTTGCAGAGGATTTGTAATAATCCGCAACCGTGCTGGCCTCGGAACGGAACTGAATACGATGCTCGGAAAGATACGTATCGATATCTTCCTTTATGGAGGCGGACAAATTGTTGTTGAAGAAGTACAAAGCGTCCTCTCCCTCACCGGTCATCTCATAGGATGTGATGTTGCGAATGGTGCGGGAACGGATGAGGTTTGCCTCCTCCAGTTCCTTTACAACGCCCTGAAACGTAAAATACGAAGTATATTCCCTGCCCACAAAGAAATCCGTCATCTGGCTGTTCGCCAACGGAAAGTTTACCTTCTTGAGCATGTATAATACCATCAATTTGTAGAGTGTTGTAGGCTCAGTTACCATAACTCATTCTCTCCGCGAAAGACCTTACGGATCCTCCTGTTTCAGCAAAGCATTGTTTCACTTCGGATCTCATAATGAGTCCGTCGGGTTTTATTATATCAACTCGGCGCCTTCTCGTCAAGTTCTTTTGATGAAATGCGGACGATGCGAAAAAAAGGGTTGATTTCCCCCGGATAATATTGTATACTCAAGATGATTGATACATGAGCTTGTTCCAATCCATGCAGATGAAACTACCCTGGCTCCGACGAGGAGTATTTTGGTAGTCTGTATGTTCGCGAGTCTGCATTTGCAGGCAAACATTTCCCTTTATTTCCCCCAACACTAAAACTGTATGATTTCGAAAGGTTTCTGATTCTATGAGCAAAGGTAATGATCTGACACTGGCCGAACTGCGTGAAATTGCAAAAAGCCACGGAATAACCGGTATTTCCACATTGCGTAAGCCAGAACTTATGGCGCTTCTATACAGCGTATCCCAAAAAGAAAAGGAGGAACGCGAAGCAGCCGAGCGCGCAGCTGCCGAAGGCGGTGAGCCTGCTGCAGCTGTGTCCGGGGAAACGCCGGCCGGCGAAGCAGCCGCTTCCGAGACCTCTGAAGCTGAGAACGAGGCTCCCGCTGCGGATTCCGGAACCGAGGAACCTGTCAAAAAGCGCCGCTTTATCAGCTCGATCGAAGCGAAATCCCAGGCGCGTGAGGCAGAGATCGCTCGTCGTCTGAGCATGAGTACCCGCACGCCCCGTGTACCCCGTACACCTACGGATATTCTACGCGGAAATGATACCCGGGATACGACAGCGACCGATCGCATGTCCCGTCCTCCCAGGCGTCCCTATACACCTCAGTTAAATCTTTCAACATCGTCGCTTTCCGGTTCGAATACATCCGGCCCGCAGCCGCAGCTTCAGCAACAGCGCCCTTTCCAGTCCAAATCCTTTACCGCAGCCCATCAGGTACAGGGCTATGGTAAGATGGCCGTTCCGCCGGAACGCCTGGAGGGAACTGAACCGACCGCCCAGCCGTATTATGACCGCTCCGGTTATAACAACGACGACCGAGATGACGAGGAACTCCCGTCCCGTCGCCGCGAGGAAGAGGAATACCGTGAAGCGCCGCGCGTCAGCAGCGGCTATGGCCGTGTCCGCATTCCCGAGGTCACAAAAGAAGACGAAAACCCGACCGACGCCGAGGCTCTGGTCTCCGGTGTCAGCGCAGGCGGTATTTTGGAGCTTCTCTCGGAAGGCTACGGCTTCATCCGTTCCAATCACTATCTGAACGGGGACAATGATATCTATGTCGCGCCTTCCCAGATCCGCCGCTTCAATCTTCACACCGGCGACTACATCGAGGGTATGCGCCGCAACCAGTCCCAGGGCGAGAAATTCCCTGCATTACTGACTGTAAATACGATCAACGGAATTCCTGCGGATACCTATACCGCACCGACACCGTTCGATAACCTGACGCCGATCTTCCCGAACGAGCGTCTGAAACTTGAGATGCCCGGCTGCGATATCTCCATGCGCATCATGGACATCATCTGCCCCATCGGCAAGGGTCAGCGCGGTATGATCGTCGCTCCGCCGAAGGCAGGTAAAACTACACTGATCAAACATATCGCCCAGTCCGTCCTCACGAACCATCCGGAGGTGCACCTGATGGTGCTGCTGATCGATGAACGTCCCGAGGAAGTGACGGATATTCGCGAATCGATCGGCGCGCACGAAAACTGCGAAGTCATCGATTCCACATTCGACCAGTCTCCCGAACACCACAAGAGGGTTTCCGAAATGGTGACCGAGCGAGCAAAACGTCTGGTAGAGATCGGACAGGATGTCATGATCCTGCTGGACAGCATCACCCGTCTTTCGCGTGCATACAACCTGACCGTAGCGCCCAGTGGGCGCACCCTGTCCGGCGGTCTGGACCCTGCCGCGCTCTACACTCCGAAGCGTTTCTTCGGAGCTGCCCGAAACATGCGCGAAGGCGGCAGTCTCACCATTCTGGCCACGGCCTTGGTCGACACCGGTAGCCGCATGGATGACGTGATCTTTGAAGAATTCAAGGGCACCGGCAACATGGAGATCGTACTGGATCGCCGCATGAGTGAGAGACGCATCTTCCCCGCGATCGACATCGCCCGCTCCGGAACCCGCAACGAGCAGTTGCTCCTGAATGCGGATGAGCTCGAGGCCATCACGAAGGTGCGCAGACTTCTCTCCGATCAGAAAGCCGAAGAGGCGACCGAAAACATTCTTAACCTCTTCGAACAGACGAAAACCAACGAGGATTTTGTGGCTCGTATAAACCACTCGATCCGATAATACATAAAACCGCTGCAGTAGTTATCTCTGCAGCGGTTTTTTATTTCACATTTTTACAAAGCAAAAACAGGCGAGGGGTTTTCGGAACCACTCACTTGTTTCTCTTGCAATTTTTTAAGGCCCTATAAAAAGAGGCTTCTCAGTTTATGAAAACCGAATTCTGAGAGTACAACCATAGGGACGATCGTCCTCTCCGCCGAATACCTTCACCTCAACAACCTCTTTGTTTTTATCCAGAAGCGGAGTGATCTTTTCAACCATAAATCCGGGAACCTCACCGATGAGTTCATCGTTCAGATAAATCTCTATGGCTTGCTTACCCTCAAAATTATCAACTTCAAAGCGAACCGTAAGCTTTGAATCAAACGGCTTCTCTTTCATCTTTAAGGCACTTAAATTTTGGGTCGTATCCAGAATGCCGCCCTTATGAGACATCGGAGACGCAGTGATCATGAGCTCCGTCCCTTTACCTTTCTTACCAAAAAGTCCCATATCGTAACCCCTCTTTCCGTTAGGGTTTGCGAAGCAAACCTTCTTCCAGTAATCACAGATGCTGTCAATACCCTTGTTAACTGTCTTAATTATACCAAAAACCGCAGAATTTGTAAAGCACTTTATACTTTTTTTACTTTTTGTCGTACGATTTCATAAGACAAAACGCCGGCCGCCACGGAGGCATTCAAAGAATCAATGTTGCCTTTCATGGGAATGGAAGCAACCATATCACAGTGTTCACGAACCAGGCGACTGACACCGCTGCCCTCGTTACCGATCACGAGGCCGATGGGACCCGTCAGGTTCAGGTCATACATGACCGTTCCATCCATATCCGCACACACGAACCACATGCCCTCTTTCTTCAGCTGCTCCATCAGCGTCGACAGGTTCGCCACACGCGCTACCGGCGTGAATGCCACGGCGCCGGCCGATGTCCGGGCCACGGTCGAATTCACCGAGGCACTGCGGTTCTTCAGGATCACCACGCCATGGGCGCCTGCCAGGTTCGCGGTCCGGATGATCGCACCCAGGTTGTGTGGATCCTCGATGCCATCCAGCAGGATGAGGAACGGATCCTCCCCCTTCTCGCGCGCCAGAGCCAGCATTTCCTCAACTTCGGCGTATTGGTAGTTCGCGCCGACCGCCATCACACCCTGATGATGCTTTGTTTCGCTTTTACGATCCAGTTCTTCTTTCGTCACATAGTCGACCTTGATCTTTTTCGCCAGGGCCAGCTTCTTCACCTGCTCCAGCACCGGATCCTTCAGGCCAGACTGCAGCAGGATGCGTTCCGGTTTCGTTCCGGCTTTAAGCGCTTCGGTCACGGCATTGCGTCCTTCGATGGACATCTCTTCGTATCGCATTTACGTCTCCTTCTGTGCCGGCTCAACCATGCTCAGGCACAGTTCAAACAATTCATTTAAGCGTTCTGTGCGTTTCTCCAAATACAGGTAGCCGAACAGACACTCGAGTCCCGTTGCCAGATGATACTCCTGTCGCGTACAGCTTTTGGGCAGTGTCCCCGGCTTCGCGTTCTTTCCGCGCTGAATGATCTCACGTTCCTCCTCCGTAAAAAAGTCCGGATGTTCCGTGACGATCTTCGCCTGCGTCTTCGCATTGGCCAGACGGACACTGGCCAGATGGTATTTCCTCGGCTGCAGGTCCCGTTTGGTCACCAAATCCTCTCGGATCATGAGCTCGTAGACCGCATCGCCGAGGTACGCCAGCGACAGCGGCGCATACAGCCGCGTCGGATTGTTGCTGTGTTTCTCTTCGTCCATATCAAACTCGCTTCCAGGTCGTGCCCTGGCGGGTATCCTCCAGGACGATGCCCATATCCAAAAGCTTAGCACGAATGGCATCCGCTTTAGCAAAATCTCTTTCCTTCTTCGCCTGTGTGCGCTGCGCGATCAGATCCTCGATGTCGCTGTCGAGCGTCTCCTTCTGCGTCTGCACGATCAGTCCGCAGATATCGCAAAGCTTCACGATGGTATTCAGGAAGGTATCGACCGCCTCCTTCGTGCTCTCCTCGGTGATCTCGACATTGGCCAGTTTCACCATCTCGAAGATCGCCGCCAGAGCATCTGCCGTGTTGCAGTCGTCATCCATGGACGCCTCGAATTTATCCACCAGGCTCTGCAGCTGTGTGAGCGTTTCCGCCTCGTTTTCACGGCCTTTTGCAGGGTTCTGGGAAATATATGCCGACAGGTCGGAAAGTCTGGTTACGGCCGTGATAATGCGTGTAAGCGCGTTTTTCGCAGCTTCCATCAGCTCCTGACTGAAGTTCAGCGGGCTGCGATAGTGCGCGTTGAGCATGAAGAAACGCAAAACCTGCAGATCGTAATGCTTTGCGATGTCACGCACGAGAAGGAAGTTCCCCAGGGATTTGGACATCTTCCGGTTATCGATATTTAAGAATGCATTGTGCATCCAGTATTTTGCAAACTCGCATCCGTTCGCCGCCTCGGACTGCGCGATCTCGTTCTCGTGGTGCGGGAAGATCAGGTCCTCGCCGCCGGCGTGAATGTCGATGCGGTCGCCCAGGTAACGCTTCGCCATAACGGAGCACTCGATATGCCAGCCGGGACGGCCGTCACTCCACGGTGAAGGCCAGGACGGCTCGCCCTCTTTCTTCGGCTTCCAAAGCACGAAGTCGAGGTTATCCTCTTTCTCCTCCGCTCCGGTGACCAGCAGGTCACGCATACCGGACTGGAGATCGTCCAGATTCTTATGGGACAGTTTGCCGTAGGGTTTGAACTTACGGGAACGGAAGTAGACCGTGCCATCCTTATCGTACGCATAGTCCTTCTCAATCAATGTAGAAATCATGTCGATCATGCCGCCGATCTCCTGCGTCGCGCGCGGATGCGTGCTCGCCGGACGAACGTTCATGCCCTCCATGTCCTTTTTGCACTCTGCGATATATTTTTCAGCCACTTCCTGCGCCGAGATGCCCTCCTCGAGGGAACGCTTGATGATTTTATCGTCAACGTCTGTGAAATTCGACAC
>ONPC01000061.1 GCA_900319565.1 uncultured Eubacteriales bacterium
GCAACAAACTCTACGAAGTAGCGAACTACATCGCGACACGCCTCGAGAAGGGTACCGTGACCGAAGTCAACAAGATGGACATGCTGGCCGGCGTTCGTCCGGAGGAGACCGGAGACTTCGTTGTAGATGAGAAGGAGAAAGCGATCAACCTGACCGAGCGCGGTACACGTAAGGTCGAGGAATTCTTCAAGATCGACAACCTCGCCGACCCCGAGAACCTGGAGATCCAGCATCACATCAACCAGGCGCTGCGTGCGAATTACCTGATGTTTAAGGATCAGGATTACGTAGTCAGCGATGATCAGATCCTGATCGTCGACAGCTTCACCGGCCGTATCATGCCGGGCCGCCGTTACAACGACGGTCTGCACCAGGCCATCGAAGCAAAAGAGCATGTAAAGGTTAAGCGTGAGTCTGCGACCCTCGCGACGATCACGTTCCAGAACTTCTTCAACAAGTTCGATAAGAAGGCCGGCATGACCGGTACCGCTGTTACGGAGGAAAAGGAATTCCGCGGCATCTACTCCATGGACGTAGTCGAGGTTCCCACCAACCGCCCGGTCGCTCGTATTGACCATCAGGACAGCGTATATAAGACGAAGGCCGGAAAGCTCCGTGCCGTCGTAGCGGAGGTAATGCGTGCGCACGAGAAGGGACAGCCCGTCCTGGTCGGCACCATCACCATCGAAGCATCCGAAGAACTCAGCGCGCTGCTGAAGAAGCAGGGCATCAAGCATAACGTGCTCAACGCGAAGTATCATGAGCAGGAAGCACAGATCATCGCCGACGCAGGCCAGCACGGAGCGGTAACCATCGCGACCAACATGGCCGGCCGTGGTACCGATATCAAACTGGACGACGAAGCACGTGCTGCCGGCGGCCTGTACGTCATCGGCACCGAGCGTCACGAGTCCCGCCGTATCGACAACCAGTTGCGTGGTCGTTCCGGCCGTCAGGGAGACCCGGGTGAGTCCCGCTTCTACCTGTCCCTGGAAGACGATCTGCTTCGTCTGTTTGGCGCCGAGCGTGTCATGGGCATGTTCAACAAGATGATCGGCGAAGACGACGAGATCGTGCACGGCATGCTGACGCGTGCCATCGAGCGTGCGCAGAAGCGCATCGAGGGCAACAACTACGGCATCCGTAAAAACCTCCTCGAGTACGATGAGGTCATGAATGAGCAGCGTGAGATCATCTATGCAGAGCGTATGCGCGTCCTGAACGGCGAGAGCATGCGTGAGGTCGTTCTCAACATGGTCAATGACATCATTGAGCGTGCGGTCGACGAGCATATCTCCGACGAAGTAAGTTATAAAGAATGGGATCTGGAAGCCCTGTCCCATACGATCAACAGCGTCATTCCGGTCGGCATGATCTCCCTGAAGGAGGATGCGAAGGATGTCGATAAGAAGCAGCTCGTTCACATGCTGAAAGAGATCGCGGTGAAGCTTTACGAGGCGAAGGAGGCGAAGCTGTTCTCCGAGGTTGCCGTGGGCACCGATCCTGTGGAGCAGTTCCGTGAGTTCGAGCGTGTCTGCCTGTTGAAGGCCATCGACGTCAACTGGATGGGCCACATCGATGACATGGATCAGCTGAAGCAGGGCATTGGCCTGCAGGCTTACGGCCAGAAGAACCCTGTTGTCGAATATAAGATGGCGGCATATGACATGTTCGAAGCCATGACGAAGTCCATTCAGCAGGATACCGTGCGCCGCATCTACTATGCGCGTGTTCAGCAGAACATCGAGCGTGAGCAGGTTGCGAAGGTTACCGGTACCAATAAGGATGACACTGTGGCTGCAGCGCCGAAGCGCCGCACCGAAAAGAAGATCTACCCGAACGATCCCTGCCCGTGCGGTTCCGGAAAGAAATACAAGAACTGCCACGCGCTCCTGGGCGGTTTCAAGGGTTGAAACAACTTAGGTTAGCTCGAAGTTTATTTTGATACCTCACCTGTCGGTTCGGTATCAAAACCAAACTTCTCGAGTTGTAGGTCGTCTTTACGACCTTCATAAAATCAGGTCGTAAAGACGACCTACAACAAAGAAAGAAGGTGATGGTTGTGGTTGAATTGGATCAGTTTAAATATACACTTCAGGCACAGGAGAAACCATTGTACGAATTGAGGGATTCACTTTGACCTGGCTGCAAAAGAACGCCAGATAGCAGAACTCTCCCTCTACATGGAGGACCCGACATTCTGGGATGACGCGAAACGTTCCCAGGATATCACAAAGAAAATGCGCCAGCTCGAGGCAACGGTGAAAGAATACAAAGATCTGGAGACCACGTATGAGGACATCCAGACGCTCATCGAGATGGCTGACGAAGAAAATGATGCTTCGCTGATTCCGGAGATCGAGCAGACGCTTACCACGTTCTGTGAGGATCTGGAAGAACTTCGTATGCAGACACTTTTGAACGACGAGTACGACTCGTGCAACGCCATTCTCCGGCTCAACGCCGGTGCCGGCGGCACCGAGAGCTGCGACTGGGCAGGCATGCTCTACCGCATGTATAACAAGTTTGCAGATCGTCATAAGTTCACCGTGGAAGTGCTCGATATGCTCGAGGGCGACGAAGCAGGCATCAAGTCCGTTACATTCCAGATCAACGGTGAGAACGCGTACGGATTGTTGAAATCCGAGCATGGCGTACACCGTCTGGTCCGCATTTCCCCGTTTAACGCGGCTGGAAAGCGCCAGACTTCCTTCGTTTCCTGCGACGTTATGCCGGATATCGAAGAGGATCTGGATGTTGAGATCAACATGGATGACCTGCGTATCGATACCTATCGTTCCAGCGGTGCCGGCGGTCAGCACATCAACAAGACATCGTCCGCGATTCGTATCACGCATATCCCGACGGGTATCGTGGTGCAGTGCCAGAACGAGCGCTCCCAGTTCCAGAATAAGGATAAGGCCATGCAGATGCTGAAGGCGAAACTGTTTATCCTGAAACAGCAGGAGAACGCAGATAAGGCAGCGGGCATCCGCGGTGAGGTAAAGGATAACGCCTGGGGCAGCCAGATACGGTCGTACGTTCTTCAGCCGTACACGATGGTGAAGGACCACCGGACGGGCGCTTCCATCGGAAACGCGCAGACGGTGTTAGACGGACGCCTGGATCTCTTTATCAGCGCTTATCTGAAGTGGATCAAGACCGGCGAAAAAGAGGGCGATACTTCCGACGTCGAATAAGATGCCGGTACTGTGGAGTTGTATTCCGCAGGGCGGCTGCGTGCAGCTGCGATTAAATCAGAAAGAAGCAATGAAACTATGGGCAGATATTTCGGAACCGACGGTTTCCGCGGAGAAGCGAACGTCACGTTGAACGTGCAGCACGCATTTAAAGTCGGACGTTTCTTAGGCTGGTATTATCAGCGTGAGAAGAAAAAGGAAGACGGCGAGCGTGTAAAGATCGTGATCGGTAAGGATACCCGTCGATCCAGTTATATGTTTGAGTACAGCATTGCCGCGGGGCTCACGGCCTCCGGAGCGGACGCGTACCTCCTGCATGTAACGACCACGCCTTCGGTCTCCTATGTAGTCAGGACCGAGGATTTCGATGCGGGGGTCATGATCTCCGCCAGCCACAATCCGTTCTACGATAACGGCATCAAGCTGCTGAACGGACGCGGCGAAAAGATGGAGGAGAGCGTGCTGTCCCTCATCGAAGACTACATAGACGGTTGTCTTACCGTGGACGGGGTTTCCTATCCGGAACTGCCGCTCGCTACGAAGGACGGCATCGGTTTTACCGAGGACTACGTGGCAGGCAGAAACCGCTATGTCGGTTACCTGATATCGCTCGCGACCCGCTCCTTTAAGAATATGCGTGTGGGTCTGGACTGCGCCAATGGAGCGTCCTGGACCATAGCGAAGGCTGTATTTGACGCGCTCGGAGCGAAGACCTATGTGATCAATGCGCAGCCGAACGGACTGAATATCAACGAAAACGCCGGCTCGACGCACATCGAGGGACTGCAGGAACTGGTGCGCAGAGAGGGCCTGGACGTCGGCTTTGCCTTTGACGGTGATGCGGATCGTTGTATCGCGGTCGATGAAAACGGCAACGTGATCGACGGCGACCTGATCATGTACATTTGCGGTTGTTACATGAAGGAGTGCGGCGAACTGGTCAATAACTGCGTAGTCACGACGCTGATGAGCAACTTCGGCCTGTATAAGGCCTTCGACGAAGCGGGCATCTGCTACGAGAAAACGGCAGTCGGTGACAAATATGTATACGAGTCCATGCAAAAGAACGGACACCGCATCGGCGGGGAACAGTCCGGCCATATTATATTTTCCAAGTATGCGACCACAGGCGACGGCATTCTGACCAGCCTGAAACTCATGGAAGTCATGCTCGAGAAAAAGATGCGTTTATCCGAACTGGCGAAACCCGTGAAGATTTACCCGCAGTGCCTGAAGAACCTGCGCGTGAGCGATAAGACGGCGGCGCAGCAGGATCCGCGCGTCGTTGAAGCGGTACAGCGTACGGCCCGGAAGCTGGGCGACAACGGACGCATTCTGGTCCGTGAGTCCGGAACGGAGCCGCTGATTCGCGTTATGGTGGAAGCAACTACGGATGAGATCTGCACATCCTGCGTCGATGAGATCATCGACGTGATCAAAGCCTGCGGCTACGAACAGGCATAAGACGGCCGAACGACCATTGGCTGCGACAGTTTCGCTTCGGCGGGAGAATGAGGTGCTTATGGAAAAGGACAAATTCCTGAAAGAGATCGAAGAGCGGATCGAAGCGCTGGATTTTATCAAACCCGGCATGTTCCCGAAGATCGATCTTTATATGGATCAGGTCACGACCTTTATGGACAGTCATATGAAGAATTCCAAACGGAATGCGGATGACAAGATCCTGACGAAGACCATGATCAATAACTATGCCAAAAATGATCTTTTTCCGTCACCGGAAAAAAAGAAATATACCAACGATCATATGTACATCCTGACGCTGGTATATTATTTAAAGAGCCTGCTTTCGATCAATGATACCCAGATCCTGCTGAAGCCCATGACCGAACGTTATTTCGGAGGCAAATCAAAGGATCTGTCCATGGAGGAGATCTACAACTCTATCTATCGCATGTGCCGTCAACAGCATAAGAATTCTTCGGAGACGTTTGAGTACGCGTTCGACCTTTCGACGGAGGCGTTTGATTCGCTGGATCTTCCGGCCGATGAAAAAGATTACCTGCAGGTGCTTTCCTACATCTGCGTACTCGGTTTCGACGCGTATTTGAAGAAGACTGTGATCGAGATGCTCTTGGACCGCCTGAAGGTACAGGAGGAGATCGAGGAGAAGAAGCAGCAGGAAGCAAAAAAAGAGGCCAAAAAATCGAAGGACAGCGGAAACAAAACGCAGTCCTGAGAGGGAAACGACGATGTGCATTCATAGGGCAGCGGTTCCCGAATACAGTATAAAACACGAAACCGTGTTCGTATAAAACAGAGCCGCCGGCGGAAAGTTCCGCCGGCGGTTCTTGTTTTATATTTGAGGGTATTTGACATATCAACTGCCGATCTCATGCAGATGCAGGATGGCATCCTTCGCGATCAGACACTCATAATGCTCTTTGGCATACGATTCAAAGATCGGGTTATCGCGGCTCATAAGGTCGCCGAATTCGTGGAAAATGCTGCATGTGGAATTTACCTCATGTGCAGTCGCGCCGACCGTGTGCATCAGAAGATAGTAAGCGCTCTCCGGGGCAGGCGATTTGTACAAGGAGTTCTTTCCTGTATACGGACCTGCGCAGACAGCTGCGCGGCAGGCGTCATCGAATGAGTCGAAGCGATAAACGAAGAGGATATCCTTCGTAAGCAGGCTCTCACTCGCAGGAGCAGCCTTTCCGGATTTGGAGCGGCCGCCGTGGGATGCACGCCCCGGCTTAGAGTCCGCAGGGGTGGCTTTTTTGCCTTCCTGTGCGGCAGTCGGAACAGAAACGGCAGCATCGCGGCTTTCGGCGCTCTGCACGGTTTCGATCCCTTTGGCTTCCCCGGGGTTCGTATTTGCGGAAACGTCGGTCTCCTTCGCGCCCGAGAGACTGCGAAGTTTCGATATCAGGTTCTTAAACGGGTTCAGGATCTCGCTGCCCGAGGATGACTGGGACAGGTAGTTCATGAACCGGTCGAAAGAGCGGGATGCATTTTCATCCTTTGAAATATCAGCGCCGTCGACAAAAATCGAAAAGGTAGCCGTCGCCTCACCGTTTTCCTTCAGGTTGCGGATGAATTCCTCCATGGGCTCCTGTTCGGAATTCGGAGTTTCGTCCTCGCGTTCGACCTCATTCAGACCGGAGCGGTCTTCCTGTTTGTCGTTCGGGAAGGGAACCTCGCCTTCGTAATCGATGGAACCGAACGGCTCGTTCTCGTCGGCCTCGTCATCGATGTCATCGTCTTTGTAGTAGTCCTGAAAGGCCTGCATCTGGATGTAAGGTGAGAAGGTCGCATAGCGAGGATCGGTCTCTTCGAACTCGCCGGCGAATGTGTAGATCAGATCTACGCCGCCGTCGGCTCTCGGGATGATCTCGGTGCGCATGCCTTCGTCGACCGGCTCGAAATCGAGCTCGATCCGTGCACGAAACAGGATTTCATATAAAAAGTTGGATGTCGCGTGGTCCCCGTATTTCAGATCCTCCAGACGGATACCGAGTGCCAGAAGTTCTTTTTCGGAGATGCTGACAGTTATGCTGTTGTCGTTTTCTTTTTTGAACTTCATAGGACCGGGCGGCCTCCTTTCTTTTATCTTCGAACGTGCCGAAAACCGACACGATCCTCGTTTTGTCTATTATAGTGGATGGAGACCAAAAAGTAAAGGGCTATTTCTTACGTTTTTCTTATATGTCGGAATGTGAAAAAGAACCGCCGACAATGCGTGCTGAAGGACGCAGATATTGTGTATTTATCGGCAACAATATCTAAATTTGGAAACATTCAGAATTTTCCTTGACCTAAAAAATACCCTGTGGTATAGTTTGCTCAACCCGAATATCTAAGGAAAGGAGGAGGGACATAATCAGATATGTCGGTTTTTGAAAGGAACTTTTTCAACGAGTATGAGGCATTGCGGGTAATGGGTCTGGGATCGAAAGGCAGTTTGCTTTTGGTTCGCAGTCTCGTCGATCATGACCTGAGGGTCGTGAAGGTCTACTCCGAAGAAGACAGCGCGGCGGCCTTGCATGAAGCTGAGATCCTGAACGGACTCTATCACCCGGGCATCCCGGCGTTTTACGGATTGGTGCCGATCCGGCTGCGCGAGCCCTACGGCTGCGGCTTCGGTCTGGTCATGGCTTACATTCCCGGGATCCCTCTGTCCGCAGCGGCGGACGGCGGTCTTCCTTCTGCGACCGTGATTTCTTACTCTATGCAGCTGTGTGAGATCCTGGCATACTTGCATGGGCTTCCTGAACCGGTGCTTCATCTGGATCTTCAGCCGCAGAACATCCTGGTCAATGAACACGGCCGTCTGTTTTTGGTGGATTTCGGCAGTTCCTACCACCTGTCCGTTGCATCTACGGCTCCGGAGAGGTTCGGAACAGCGGATTTTGCTGCACCCGAGATCTACCGCCCCGGAAGGCTGGACGTAGGCGCTGACCTCTATTCGGTCGGCATGCTCATGTATTACATGCTGACGGGAACGACGGCGGACATGACCTCCCCGATTGCTTTGGGAACGTGCTTTGAAGAGATCTGCCGGACAGTCCGGGAACGTAAGACCGGAGAGATGTTGGCGGAGATCATCTGCCGCCTCCTGTATCCGACACCGCTTTTGCGCTATTCGGATGCGAAGATGGTGAATTGCATGCTCGAGCAGGTGAGAAGCTGCCTGCAGCAGGAAAATGCAGATCCCGGGCGTACGCGGGCCGGACTCTGTGTTGAATACGGGGCGTCGGACAGGAGGCAGAGCGGTTTCGGCCTGGGAAACAGGGGTTTGAAGCCTTCGCAGGGCGACAGGATCCTGCGGGTCGGTATCTGCGGTGTAAAAGCAGGTTCCGGCGTGACGCATGTGGCACTCCTGCTGAATGAGGTATTTCGACGCCGAAGGAGTCGTTTTGCGGGAAATAGGGGCGACTATACCCTGCAGGTGACAGACTACGGCGTACTTTCAGCGGATGTAGCTCATAGAATGTGTGAACGTACCGACTGCGTACTTTTATTGGCCGGTATGCAGGAGTGGCAGCGAAGCGCGTTTCGAACGGCTGCTGCGTTGCTTCCGGACAGCACGGTCTATCTGTTTAATTTCGGCGATGGAAACACATTTCGAAGTATCCGGTCCCGGCTGAGCGAACCGGAGGCGAAACGATGCCTTCGGGTGCC
>ONPC01000071.1 GCA_900319565.1 uncultured Eubacteriales bacterium
CGAGCGTAAAAATAGTCTTATTTTCGTTACATATTGATCCCGCTCAATTGGGTCGAATCTTTCTTCTTCGGAAGGGATATTCCGAATGTTTTGGGTTGTTGCCTATTCTCGAAAATATCCCTCGCCGTCGCTTACACTCCGGCTCAGTCCTATTTTCGTTCCAAATGTTTCGAGGCAGCATCTCCTTTCGGAGTGCTGCCTCGAAGTATTTGGGTTGTTGCTCGAAATCTTCCCTCACAAGCCGCTTGCGCGACTTGTTCAGTCCAGATTTCTCATGTAACAGGTTCGCAAGCGAACCTATTACTACATCATCTCACTCAGGTTGTCGTACAGGGTGAGCATAGGCATCAGACATGCACCGATGAGTACGCCAACAATACCTGCCAACACAATAATGATGAGAGGCTCCATTGCAGTCATAAGACCTGCAACGGCTGTTTCTACTTCTTCTTCGAAGTAACCTGCGCAACGGTCGAGCATTTCCTCGATGTTACCGGTATCTTCACCGATCTTCGTCATGTGACAGATCATGACCGGGAACAGTCCGCTCTTACGAAGCGGGTCGGACATCTGAACACCCTTTTCTACTTCGTCTTTTGCGTAGATCAGAGCGTCCTTATACAGGACATTGGGCATGTTCTTCGATGTGATCTCGAGCGCGTCTACGATCGAGATACCTGCGGAAAGCAGGGTGGACATGGTACGTGCGAAACGCGCTGCCGCAGACTTCGTGATAACCGGTCCGATGAGCGGCGCCTTCATGGTCGCACGACCGATAACTACCTGGCCGGTCGGCGAAGAAGCAAATACACGCCATGCTATGACGATGATAACGACAACTGCAATCAGAATGATCCAGTTATCACGCATCCAGTCGGACATGGCCACAACTGCCTTCGTCAAGCCGGGGAGCTCGGTATCGAGATCCTTAAACATCTCTGAGAAGTTCGGGATAACGACATTCAGCATGACGATAACGACTGCGACGGCTACGATCAATACCATGATCGGGTATACGAGCGCTTTCTTAATGGTCGCCTTTAAGCGGGCGTCCTTCTCGAACTGGATGGCCAGACGGTCGAAGGAGTTCTCCAGGGAACCGGATGCCTCACCGGCGTCTACCATGTTTACCATCATGGGGCTGAATACGTTCGGGTGTTCCTTCAGGCTTCGAGCCAGGTTTTCACCCTTTGCTACATTTGACATTACGTCGCGGAGAGCCGCCTGCATGATCTTGTTATCACACTGGTCGGCCAGCATACCGAACGCGTCGACGATGGACACGCCGGCATTCAAAAGGGACACCATCTGGCGGCAGAAAACGGCCATGGTACGAGGCTTTACGGATTTGCCTCCCAAGGAAACGTTATCCGCAAACATGGTTTCCTTAACCTGAATGGGAATAAGGCCTTCCAGTTTCAGTGTACGCTCCGCTCTGGATGTATCAGGTGCTTCGATTTTGCCTTTACGTTTGGCGCCTTTTTGATCGACGGCCACATATTGATAAGTGGGCATAGAAGTTTCACCTCCTGAAATCTTACTATAAGTTATATCTAACAACCGTTCGTCTTCTCTTCGCCTTCGCGGTTTTCATCCCTTCCTGCAGCGGCATCCACGTTCCGTTCCCTTCCCCGCAAAAGCTTCGCTTAAGACATTTCGGCTATTATTCGGTTTTATACCTCTCCCTGACCCATGACACGCTTCATCATGGCTGCCGTATCCTGGGCATAGCTGATGGCGATCTCGGATGTGATCCGGTGACCGGAGCACAGTTCGAAGATAGCGTCATCCATGGTCACCATACCCTGACGACGGCTGGTCTGCACAATGGCGGGGATCATGTGGATCTTCGCCTCACGGATCAGGTTTCGGATCGCAGGCGTTGCATGCATGACTTCGAATGCGGCTACACGGCCGGATCCGTCTGCCAGAGGCATGAGCTGCTGGGAGATAACGCACTCCAATACGTTTGCCAGCTGAACACGGATCTGCTGCTGCTGGTACGGCGGGAATACGTCGATGATACGGTCGATGGTGCTCGCTGCACCGATGGTATGCAAGGTCGAGAATACGAGGTGACCGGTCTCTGCCGCGGTGATCGCGGTGGAGATGGTATCCAGGTCACGCATCTCACCTACGAGGATAACATCAGGGTCCTGACGCAGAGCAGCACGGAGTGCGCTCTCGAAGGAAATGGAGTCCAGACCGATCTCTCGCTGGTTAACCATCGCCTTATTATGCTTATGAAGGTACTCGATCGGGTCCTCCAAAGTAATAACGTGGTGATGATAAGTCTTACTGATCAGGTCGATCAGGGAAGCCAGTGTTGTGGACTTACCGGAACCGGTAGGACCTGTAACCAAAACCATACCTCTCTTACGGTTGATCAGGTCGATAACGGATGAGTTAAGGCCCAGAGACTCAGGTCTCGGGATGACATCCGCGATCAGACGCAGGGCTGCGCCGTATGCGCCGCGCTGCTTATAAACATTAACACGACAACGTCCGACGGAACGAACGGAATAGGAAAAGTCCGTCTGTCCGGTCTCTGCCAGCTCATCGCGGCAGGGCTTCGGGATGATCGGTTCGATCATCATCTGTGTGTTCTCCGGTGTAAGCGGAACGGTACCGATCTTAATGAGCTGACCGTTGATACGCAAAATAGGCGGAACACCTGCGGTAATATGAACGTCAGACGCGTGACGTTTTGCAGCTAATTTTACCAAATCGGCAACCTCGAGTGCACCCTGAGGCCGCTGCTGGCCGCTTTCAATTCCTTCTGGCATATTTCCACTCTCCTTATTCTTTCATATAAGGGTTTCGCGAAGCGAAGCCCTGTCTGTCAAAATACTCTGCGAAGCAGAACATTTTGACATCTGAACTTTGCACAGCAAAGTCTCATCTTTTCCCATAGCAGGATCCGCAAAGCGGATCCAAATTATGCTTCGTAAACGATACGGCGAAGCTCGTTCATGGATGTGATGCCGGCTTTAACCTTGATGCCACATGCCATGGACAGTGTATTCATACCCTCCTTCAGGGCTTCGTCTTTGATCTCGTCGGCGTTTGCGCCACGGGCTATAACGGAGCTTAAGTGGTGGGTCACCTCCATGATCTCGTAGATACCGATACGTCCGCGGTAACCTGCGTTCTCACACGCGGGGCAGCCTACGGGTTCGAAGATACGAAGAGGCTGGCTGGGATCTACACCCAGAATACGTTTATCTTCCTCGGAAGCAAGAACTTCTCTCTTGCAGTCCGGGCACAGACGGCGAACCAGTCGCTGTGCGATAATACCTACTACAGAGTCCGCGATCAGGTAGTTTTCAACGCCCATGTCTTCCAAACGGGTTACGGTGCTGGCAGCGGAGTTTGTATGGAGGGTACTAACAACCAAGTGGCCGGTGATAGCGGCCTTAACAGCGATCTCGGCGGTCTCACCGTCTCGAATCTCACCGATCATAATGATATCGGGGTCCTGACGCAAGATAGCACGGAGGGCAGATGCGAATGTAAGATCTACCTTCGGGTTTACGTGAACCTGATTGATACCATCGACGTTTGCCTCGACAGGGTCCTCAACGGTGACGATGTTGATGTCTTCACGGTTGAGCTCTGAGAGAGCGGTATAAAGTGTGGTGGACTTACCGGAACCGGTAGGACCTGTTACCAGAACGATGCCGTGCGGGTGAGACAGGATACGGTCGAACTTCGCCATCTCTGCATCCTCGAAACCGAGCTGTTTCTTCTCACGGTTCAGGGCTCTCTTATTCTGGAGACGCATTACGATCTTCTCACCGAATACGGTCGGGAGAACGTTAACACGGATATCGTACTCGACACGGTCTACCCATGCGGTGATACGACCGTCCTGAGGTTTACGCTTCTCGGAAATATCCATGCCGCCGATGATCTTGATACGGGCCACGATAGCCGGAAGCAGTTTAATGTCATATTTCATTCGCTCGTAGAGCGCACCATCGATACGGTAGCGGACACGGACGTTTTCTTCCATGGCCTCGATATGAATATCGGATGCTCTCTGGCGGGCTGCCTGCTCGATCATGGTACGAACGAGTACGACAATCGGGGAGTTATCGAGGTTCGCCGTATCTTCGGTCGCTTCCTCGAGTTCTTTATCGAAACCACGTTCCTCTGCGTACTGCTTCGCAACGTCCATGGCCTGGGAACTACCGAAGTAACGGTCCAGAGCCGCCATGACATCCGTGCCCGTACAGATAACAGGCTCGATCTGCATGTTCGTTACGATACCGATGTCGTCTGCCGCCACGATATCCATGGGGTCGGACATGGCCAGTCGCAAGATGTTCGGGTTACGCTCGGATACTGCGAAAGGGATAACATGGTACTTACGGAGCACCTCGGGTTTAACCAGGTTTAAGATCTCATCCGGGATCGTGACTGAAGAAAGATCCACGAACTTATATCCCAACTGGTATTCCAGGGCGCGGGCAATACGTTTTTCATTCGTGATACCGCTTTCGACCAGGTACTCACCGATACGCTTACCCTCTTCTTTCGCTCTGACGAGCGCATCCTTCAATACCTCAGGTGAAATAACGCCCTGCTCGATGAGAATATCACCGATTCGCATACGTTTTCTTGTATAATCCATATACCCACCATCCTATTTAACAACACTTTTAGGGAGAATTGTGCCCCCTTTCTTCGTGTTTCCGACCTTTCATTGGGGTACAATTCCCTAAGTTTGTTTATATTTTAATACATTATATGCTCTTTGTCAATGTTTTTCGTGCTTTTCACGCTCTTTTAATTCACCACATGCACGGTCAGAACGGTCACTGCGGAATTGTGTTTATCCGTGTCCTTAACGGATACTTTCAAAACATAGGTTCCCACCTTCTTCGTGGAGAATTTATCCCAGCCTTCCACGCGGATGCGCTGCACCAGAGTGTCGCGGCTGTCTTTGTCGTCGTAGAGCTGATCGATCAGGTTGCGGTAGTGGAAATAAGAGCCTTTCTTCACCGTGACCTCCGTCTGCTTCAGCGTGATAACGGGGATGCCGTTATTCACCGGAGCCGGACGTTCGGCAGCTTCTACCTCAAGCAGTGTCTTAAGTCCCTGATAGCGGATGTTGAATACATTTTTGCCGGCCGTGAACTTCTGTCCGATCTCGTCGCACTCCCATCCAAACAGGTCAATGCGCTTTCCGTTTTCGATCACGCCCTGAAGCAGGACGTCAGAAGCAGCGGATGTATCGCCGACATATTTCTGCGGTCCGATGAAGATCGCAACGATCGAATAGACCGTCTCGCCGTTCGGGCCGGTCGCCTTCGGTGCCTCGGTCGTCGGCTCAGCCGTCGTAGGCTCCTCGGTTGTGGGCTCTTCGGTTGCAGGTTCTGCCGTGGTAGGTTCCTTCGTTGCAGGTTCCTCCGTCGAAGGTTCCTTCGTGGTGGGCTCCTCGGTCGCAGGCTCAGCCGTAGTAGGTTCCTTCGTCACAGGTTCTGCCGTGGTAGGTTCCTTCGTTGCAGGTTCCTCGGTCGTCTTCTCCTGTGTCGGTTCTTCCGTGGAAGGCTCCTGTGCCCTCGTTTGCTCCTCC
>ONPC01000105.1 GCA_900319565.1 uncultured Eubacteriales bacterium
AGACAGCCCCCCGGTGGAATCTTCAAAAAGCCACCAGAAGAGTTGTTTCAACGTATCTCGGTGGCCGTTGGACTAGGCTCTGGATCCAGGAAGACTCTCAAAAGCCACCAAAAGCATTGTTTTAACATATCCTGGTGGCCGCAGGTCTAGGCATGCAGCCCTCAAGGACTTGAAAAAGCCACCAAGAGGACACTTTCAATGCCCCTTGGTGGCTTCCGCAATGGGCTTGCTAGGGCTTGGCTCACTGTTTAGCGAACACGTATTCGTAGGTCATGGGATTTGTGGGATCTCCGTTGTAGATGTCGAGGTGTCCGTTTTCGAGGGTGCCGGTGTAGTCAATGGTTCCGAGGAATTTCTCGGTCATCTTGAATTCGGAGCCATTTATGGACCACTCTTTGATCTTGATCTCGAGGTCGTCGCGGTAGGACATGCCGGTGCCGTCGGCGTTCAGAACGAGCCGGGCTTCTTTATCGGTTTCCTTCTGATCCGAGCAGACCATCTTGATATAAAGACGCTTATACTCGCCGGCAACGGCCTCCATCTCAGGGGTGATCTCCTTGACCTCTTTTACGGTCTTCTTAACTTCGGTCGGCATCTCATCGATCTTAACGATCTGATACTGGTCCAGGATCACAAGGGTATTGCCCGCGACCTCAGCTTTGCGGAAAGGATCCAGGGTTTCGCCGAAAACCTCGGCGTGGGAATTATCACTCACGAAGAGGTCATCGCCCTCCGCCTTCCAAGCCCATTTTTGAACCATGAAAAGATCTCCGTCGATCAGCTCTGCCCGGCCGGAAGCAACAAAAGCGTCGATTTCTTCTTGCGGGGTGCCTTCGGGGATCTTAACTTCGGACAGAACCTTTGCAACGCCGCCGTCTTCGAACATGAACAGGGCGTTCTGCATCATCTTCAGGAGATCGCCTTCGGGCCGCGAGGAAAGCTCCTCCGCGGTGATCCACTCCATCTCAAATGTCTCGGGGTTCATTCCCCGGATCGAAACCAGTCTCCATACGCCATTAACATCCATAGTTGTTTCCTCCGTAAATATGTATTTTTATGATCTTTAAGGTGCAAATATCATATACCATATTTTACCATATTTTGGCGTGGATGGCAAACCGTTTCCGCTGCGTATCTTCGTGTGTGTTTCCATGGGAAATGCGCGTAAGGACAGGCCGCCCGGGAGGTTACTCCTACGCGCAAAACAGAAGAAAACAAGATAATGCGCGTAAGCGCGGGTAGCCCGTAGCAGCATTCCTACGCGCAAAAGCAAGAAAGTGCGCGTAAGCGCGGTCCACCCAGCCGCCCGAAGCAGCCCCCTCTTACGCGCAAAAGAGAGAAAAGCAAGTCCCGATTTCTGCTTTACGACCGCAGGAAAACATGGTATACTTGAAGGCAGATGAGACCATCTTCCGAAGGAGGGGGATGGCAGAAATTTGGAACGATGGAAGAACGTTGACAACACAGCAGGAGGATAAGTTTATGCGTTTTGTACATATATCGGACGTGCACCTCGGCGCCATTCCGGATGGGAACAAGCCGTGGGCGAACGAGCGGGCACGTGAACTATGGGATACTTTTGCGGAGGTCATAGACGTTTGTAACGAGAAAAAGGCGGACTTGCTTCTGATCTCCGGAAACCTGTTTCACAGACAGCCGCTGCGCCGCGAACTGAAGGAGGTTAATGCCCTCTTTGAAAAACTCGAGCGGACGCGAGTGGTCCTGATGGCAGGTGACCGCGACTATCTGAAGGATACAAGTGCCTATCTGGATTTCACCTGGGATGAAAGCGTGCATTTCTTTACTTCGGCGACTCCGGAGAAAATGTATTTTGAAGATCTGGACTGCGAGATCTGGGGCATGAGTTATCATACGCCGACCATCACGGAGCCTCTGTATGACTCGATCCCGCAGAAGCCGCGCAGTGAAGTGCCTTCGGACAGCTACCGCATTCTGCTGGCGCACGGCGGTGAGGATGACTACATTCCATTCCGAAAGGACCGCCTGACGGAAAAGGATTTCGATTATATCGCGCTGGGACATTTGACCCAGCCGCAGTTGCGCGATCGCGATCGCATGGCGTACGCCGGAAGCCCGGAGCCGCTCTCTGAGAACGAGCCCGGCGAGCATGGCTATATCATCGGTGAGATCACGGAGGATGGGACGGAATTCGAACTCATTCCCGTGGCGCAGCGGAAATACATCACCGTGCAGGTGCCGGTGGTGCGTGAGTCCACGACACAGTCCCTGGTCGATGCGGTTAAAAAGATCATCGCGGAACAGGGCGAACAAAACATCTATACGTTGAACCTGGTCGGACGGTTCAACCCGCAGAAGCCTATCGATCCGGACGAACTGGAGAAGACAGGCAACATCGTCCGCATCAACGATAAAACGCAGGCGTATTATGACATTTTAGCCATCGCGCATGAGCATGACGGCGATCTGGTGGGGGAATATCTTGAGGCGCTGCATAAGATGCCGCCGAGCCCGCTGACCAGCAAAGCGCTGTATTACGGGCTTTCGGCCTTGCTTACGGATCAGGAATAGGAGGGTGCCGTTATGATCATTAATGAACTTACATTGGCCCACTTCGGAAAGTTCCACGGCAAGGTCGTGAAATTCGACAGCGGACTGAATATCCTGCATGGTAAGAATGAAGCGGGAAAATCCACCATTCATACGTTTTTGTACTGCATGTTCTTCGGAATGGAGGGACGCCGCGCGGCAAATCTGTACAAACAGTATGAGCCCTGGGAGGATCAGGGAGGTTATGGCGGCAGTCTGACATTTACCTCGTTCGGGAAGAGGTATCGGATCGAGCGGAGTTTTTTGAAACCGGATCCGTGGGTAAAACTGTTCAATGAGAGCGACGGCGTAGAAGTCGTTCCCGCACAGGAGCATATCAACACATTGCTCGGGAACATGACCGAGACGGCGTTTCGCAATATGGTCAGCCTGGGGCAGATGAAGGCCACGTTTGAGGAGGGCCTGGCAGACGAACTGAAGAACCACGTGGCCAGCCTGGGATCTTCCAAAAATGTGGAGATCGATCTGGAACACTCGCTGGAGAGCCTGTACACAAAGCGTGAGGCGATCGAGAAAAAACGTGTCGAGGTCGCGGAGAACCAGCGGAAAAACCTGATGGAGGCACTCGCTGAGTCGGACCGTCGCATGGATGACCTGGCGCACAGTGAGAAGGATCTCAAGCAGAAGCTGACCGCGGACCGCAAGCAGGAATACGATATGTTCCAGGAGCAGCGGACGGTTCGCAGCCAGACGGAGGAGGAGCTTCGCGACATCAAAGACCAGATGCGCAGACTCGAGCATGAGCAGACGCGCTGGAAGAACGAGGCGGACTCTTGGGTCGCAAAGACCGGGCTGAAGCCCGAAAAACTGGAGCAGGGAAAGAAACCGAAGTCCCTGCGCGGTCTGGTCATCGTGCTGTATGTCTTGCTGACGGCCTGCCTGGGCGGCGGCGCATTTTTCCTGAGTGATTATCTGATCTCCTATTTCAACGACAACGATCCCCACTTTGATTTTTCCATCATCCTGGGACCGTCGCTGCTGGGCGGGGCGCTTCTGCTGCTGATTCTGGTCATCCTGATTTCGCGCGGCGCACGTCGCAGACGTCGGGCATACCGTATGTACGAGGAGCGCATGGCCTCCTATAAGGATGCTAAGAATTCCTACGAGGAACTGTCCGGACAGCAGACCACGCTGAACGAAAAGATCTCCGACATTGCGGGCAGCGATTACATGAAACTGCACGAAGCCAACAACGACCTGGAGAAAGAGATCCTGCGTTGCAGCTGGGAGCAGGAACAGGAACAGCAGCACATGGACGACCTGAGCCGCGAATTGACGGTGATGGAAGAAATCTGTGCACGAAATGCTGCCTACTCCGTAGAGATCGGAGCCATTGACCTGGCCGTCGACACGGTGAAAAAGGTGGCAAAGCAGATCCGCGAGTCCTTTGGAAATAAGTTGAATAAGAAGGTCGGCGAGTACATGGCGGTCATTTCCGGCGGCCTGTACAGCGACATCCTGATCGATGAGAATTTCGACATCTTCATCCAGACGGAGGAGGAGCCGATCCCGGTATCGCAACTGAGCCGCGGAACCATGGAGCAGGTGTATTTCTGCCTGCGTCTGGCGGCAGCGGACCTGATGTGGCCGGATCTGAACCCGCCTATCATCCTGGACGACACCTTTGCTTACTACGATGATAAACGTACCTATGACACCCTTCTTTTGCTGCGCCACCTGCGCCGACAGGTCATCATCCTGACCTGCCAGGGACGCGAAAAAGAGTTTCTGAAAGACATGTGATATGGAGAGATACGCGATAGTGACCGGCGCCTCCGACGGGATCGGACGCGCAATCTGTGAGGCTTTGTGCCGCGAGGGCGTGAAGGTGTTCGGGATCGGACGCAAGATGCCGCAGCCGGAGATACCGGGCCTGACCATGCACCTTTTGGACATGGTGCAGGATCCTTCGGCGGCCTGTGATCTGGTGGCACGTCTGGCGAAAGAATATCCGATCGATCTTCTGGTCAATAACGCCGGCTGCGCCTACTATGGCCTACATGAGAATTTGAACCTAAAAGACATCCATTCCATGGTCACGCTGAACCTGGAACTGCCGATGCTGTTCACGCGCATCCTGCTGCCGAAGCTGCGGGAGAAAAAGGGCACGGTGGTCATGATCTCGTCGGTGACGGCGCAGCATGCCAGCCCGCACGCGGCAGCCTATGGAGCGACGAAGGCGGGTCTGTCCGCATTTTCCGAGAGCATCTTCGAGGAAGTTCGAAAGCACGGAGTGAAGGTAGTGACCATATCGCCGGATCTGACGCGGACGCACCTGTACCGAAACGCCGATTTTACGACGTCGGACGCGGCCGATGAGTGTCTGTATCCGGCGGATGTGGCGGATGCGGTGCTTTTCGCCCTGCACGCGCGGCCCGGAAGTGTGGTCCGCGAGATCACCCTGCGGCCCCAGAAGAACCGCATCGTAAAGAAGTAGATCACGCCCTGAGACGGTGGAATCGCAATCGGGGCAGAAGCAAAACAAAGCGGAAATAAAAAGCCGAGATAAAGTGCTGATTTTGCAACTTTATCTCGGCTTTTGTTATATAAATTCTCAAAATCGTATAATTATATTTACACTTGAAATGCGGCCTGGATTGCGGCAGCAGTCTTTTCGGTCACGAAAGCTTCCTCCGCGTATTTCGGCCAGTCGGCGAGAGCGGACGCGACCTCGCTGAGGATCGCCTTCGCCCGGACCGGACGGATATTCATGTTTCTTCCGGCGGTTATCAGGTCCTCCCGCGTGATCGCTTCGAGCTTGCCGTTCACGCTCATCTGGTGACGGCGCAACCATCGGTTCTCGGGATTTAATGCAAACGTGATATCGTAGGCGGGAGACAGGGACCATGTGCCGCGGCGATCCATCAGAAAGGCGATGTTTTTCACGTGATCGTCTTGATTTCGCGCCATCACATTAAAGACCATGCGGCGGAAGAACTGCTCGACCTCGGCGCTGCCCATCCCGAGCCGACGGATCACCATGGCTGCCTGTTCGTAACTATGGGCGCCGGGATCGTTGAAATCATAGTGCGCGATCCCCCCCAGTGTCTGCATGTGGAGCTTCGCGCCGTTCTCCCCGATGCGGTCGAAACGCTTCGTCATGAAGTGGTATTTCCCGGACTGAGGCTTAAGCCGACATTCGTTCATTTCAATGCCCGCAGAGACCGCCATGCGATGGTAGGCATATTCGATCCGCGTGAACTCCTCGCCGTCGTCCTTATCTTCGTGATCGCGGTTCCCTGAAACACCGTCGAATTTGATGAGCCAGTGTTCGTAGCCGGAGCGTGGCTTCGCCTGACCGGAGCGGATGTCGCCGGTCTGTCGGTTCCACTGGATCACGGCCTTCGCGCGGGCGCCGCCGGCGGAAGTTCCGACGCTGATCAGCTGGTGGATATCCGACTCCGACGCGCGTATGTCCTCGCGGCTGGACAGGATATCCGATGCAGCCTGCACCAAAACGTCCAGGTCCAGGCTTTCATCCCGGGTGGTCACGAGTTCCTCCGCAGGACGGTATTCAAGCGCGCCCATTCCGCGACTTCCGGTGTAGCAAAGCCGCTCCACGGCAAGTATGGTGCCTGCGTCACGTCCGCGTCTGGCAAATGCTTCTTCCAGCAGCTTCGAGCCGTAGCGGTCCGGAAGTGAGTCTGCCAGCATGCCGGGCAGTCCGCGAAACGCGTCGGTCATAAGTCCCGGGAACGAATAGTTTTGCGCGGACAATGGCATCCAAAGCGGAGAGACCTCGATGCCGCTTCGCAGGAAGTCACGCTCATACGTGAAGACTGCCGCGTGAGCGCTGTCTTCCTGTGCGACGGTCCCGATCCGGGTCCCCCACAGGTAAACGCCTGCTCCGATCATACTTCATCCCCCCATTTCCAGTCACCCTTTTTCGTGTTTTCCTGCTCCGAATGGCGCACGCGCATGCGGGTCTTCTTCCCACGCAGCATCTCGCTCGCCGTCGGTTCATCCTCCGGCAGCAGGACCTGCAGGTTTCCCAGACAGCCCAGCGCCCGCATCAATTCGAACAGGCTGTCCATGCGGATCGGTATTCCATTTTCCAGTTTCGTGATGACAGCCTTCGGTACGCCGGCACGCTGGGCCAGTTCGTTCTGCGTCAGTTCGGCGCGCACCCGCATTCCGCGCAGACGCTTTCCGATCTCCTCGGTCAATGTTATCGTATTCTCGGTACCGTAGATCTTCATAATGGACTCCTTGATTGACCTAATACATTGATTTCGTGATTTTATAAACGGAAATAGCGTTTAAATATGCGATTTCACGACTTTATATTAGCATAGATTAAGACCGGTGTCAAGACGAGAACCCGAAGAGAAGCTTCTTTAGGTCGGGATGTTTAGTAATATATTGGATCATGAGGGGGACCGGAATAACCGTAGCATAAAACTGAATCGAAATAGAGACATACAGGCAGGCTCAATACGGACCTGCCTGTTTGATTGAGCAAAAAAGCCGTTTAGGTCGTTATAGATGCCGTTCAGGCCAGAAGGGTTGATATTATAATATAGATTCTATACAATCATAGAAAAGAAAAAGAAAGTTATTTATGAAGAAGAAAATAACTGATAAGATCCTTCGTATATTGGACGAACATGGAGCATTTACGGATGAAATTCAGCGGATCAAAGCTGAATATATTATCAATATCATTTTGGGTGAAATACTAAAATTCGGATCGTTAGGGACTGCGTTTGCATCCGTGGGGGTTGGTCAAGAGTATATCACAGCTACCTATTCGATCTTATCCACGAGGACATTTGCCGGAGGGCTTCATGAGAACGAGGAGTGGAAATGCATCCTACATACAGCTGCTTTTATAGGGGGCTCGATCGCGTTGTCCAAACGAATACAACCGGGATTTTTATTTCCTGCGGTTTGGACTTCGCTCCTGGTTTTATTTATGAAGTATGCACCGATCGTATCGGTGCAAAGAGGAGAATATTCAGGAAAGCAAAGATGTAGAATGAAATGCATGAGCATTTTAGGGTTGATCTCTATAGCCGTGATGGCGTCGATCGATCGGAAGAAACTTCACATTCTGACCGGAACCGCTATTATGGAACTAATAGAGTATGTCATTTTATTACAGATTAGGGGGTGATATTTTTGTGGAAATGGTTGGGAGGACTGCTGGCGGAAATAGCAGAGAAATATCTTGCTTCCTCAGCATCTACGTATTCATGGGGAGAGGAGACTGTCCCCGAGTGTCTAAGAAAGGGGAGTAAAGAATGAAAAAGAATTTAATAGCAATTATGGTTTGTGCGCTTCTGCTCGTATCAATGGGGGCGATGGTTTTTGCAAATCTGGAAAGCGTTACTAGTGTGCCGTTTGATTTTGAGATAGCATCAAAAAATATAGGGTATACTTCGGCGTTCGTTGAGAAAACCGGAAGCGCGGAAGCAGCGTATGCTGATGTGGAAACGAA
>ONPC01000228.1 GCA_900319565.1 uncultured Eubacteriales bacterium
AAGACTCCGCAACTACGACCGCACCGATCATGAGAACGATGATGCTCGCCTCTGCGTAGAAGCCCAGGCCGACCGCCAGACCGATCGCCATACCGAAGAAAACGGTCACGATGTCTTTGGAGTCACCGGGAATACTGCGGAAACGCACCAGCGAGAAGATACCTGCGATGGAAAACGCGCGGGCAATGTTGCTGCCGACCATGCAGATGACCACAGCCACCAGCGCCGGCAAAACGGTAAGCATCACCGCGAAGTTCTTCGAAGCCTTCTTGCGCGCGCTAAACAGATAGGACAGGCTCACCAGGATGCCCAGACCCACGCCGATCGCGATCTTCAGGATCGCATCCTGCGCGGTGAAATTGTAGACTTCCGTCGCGTCTGAGGTAATGGAAATAGCGGATAATAAGTTCATTTTAATAACTCCTTAGCTTCATTCTTAATCTGCCTCTCCTACGGCAGCCGGCGCAAAGCCGGAAGTATTCACTCCCTGATCCCGTACATACTGCATGTACTCCGTCCCGTACTTGGAAAAGGATGTCGGGTAGATCGAATACTTCGATAAAAGGTGCGCAAACCAGATGGGAACGGCGCCGAGCACCTTAACCTCCATGAGTTTGCAGTCGGTCAGAAGGACACGTCCGTAAACGCCTTTATCGAGCTGAAGATCATGGCGTCGCACCGTGATGTTCTGGTCGAAGGTCACGCGAAACTCGGGATCCTCCTTACCATAGAGCGCCTTTCGCTCATAGGACAGAAAGAGCTTCGGGACCACCGGGTACACGGAGCGGAAATAGTCCATCTCATGCAGCATCTGGTGGTTCATGGAATGAATATTTTCCAGATCATCCTGCCCGGCCAGATAGGCATCCGCGCGTTCTAACGGCGCCGTGATGCGTCGTTTGCTCACGAGGCCTTTGTACTTCTTTTTGATCTCGATAAAACACTTCGTCTTCCGGTTCGGAACCCCGTAGCTGCGCAGCCGCAGTTTTTCTTTATACGTCGGCTTCGCGAGCGACATGCGGATCAGCGCATCATCCGGCGTATCATAATAGATATTCGTGATCAGATAGTAGCCGGTCTCTTTGCTGTAGTCATCGATCTCCATGTATTCCAGCAGATCCTTCAGAAACAGCGGAAAGATCTCGTTCGGGACCTTGTATTTCAGTTCATATCTTCGAAATGTATCGCCTGCCATGGATCTTTCCTCCTTTCTCCTGTATCTTACCCGGAAAATGTGTTAAAACAGTGAAAAATTCGAAAAATATTTCGTAATTCTTCGTCAGACCCTAGAATGACCCCGCTTCGGCGAGGTCATTACTGAGATGATATATGCTTTAGTTCAGTCCGAGGATCTCCAGAACGGTCTTCTTCATATCCTCGGGATCACATTCACGCTTATGCAGGATCTCTGCGTTGCGCAGTTCCTCCACTGCAGGCGGAACGGCCACACCGGAAACCTCATACAGGCGGTCTACCTTAGCGAATTCATCGTCCGCGATGTCCGGAGTCAGGGCGCCGACTGCGTCCAGAACGCTGGTCAGGAACTTATACGGGCTCGCCGTCGAAGCAACGACCGTCACGGTCGCATCGTTTGTTTCCTTGCGATACTTCTCATATACGGCGGAAGCAACGGCCGTGTGGGTATCCATCACATAGCCTTCCTCGCGGTAAACTTCGGCGATACGCTGCGCAGTCTCCTGCTCTGTCGCGTAGTTTCCATAGAACGAATCGAGCTTCGTCTTCATGGCCGGCGTGATCGTGTACTTTCCATCCTCAGACAGGGCCTGCATCAGAGCGGAGCAGATGTCGGGATCACATCCCGCGATCTGGTAGATCAGTCTCTCTAAGTTGCTGGAGATCAGGATGTCCATGGAAGGCGACGACGTAAGAATGAACTTACGGTTGCGATCGTAGGTGCCTGTGCTGAAGAAATCGAACAGGACTTTATTTTCATTGGACGCGCAGATCAGCTTCGCAATGGGGATACCCATCTGCTTCGCATAAAACGCGGCCAGGATGTTACCGAAATTACCGGTAGGAACGACAACGTTCATGGGCTCGCCGTTTTTCAGCACGCCCTGCGCCAGAAGGCGGGTGTAAGCGTACACATAGTATACGACCTGCGGTACCAGACGGCCGATGTTGATCGAGTTCGCACTGGAGAAACAGAAACCGGCAACTTCCATCTGCGCTGCCAGATCGCGGTCTCCGAAGAGCTTCTTCACGCCGGTCTGTGCGTCATCGAAATTACCATGGATCCCAACGACTGCAGTGTTCGCGCCCTTCTGGGTCACCATCTGCAGTTTCTGGATCTTGCTGACGCCGTCCTTCGGGTAGAATACGATGATCCGGGTACCCGCAACATCCGCAAATCCTGCGAGCGCTGCCTTACCGGTATCGCCGGAGGTAGCAGTCAGGATCACGATCTCGCGATCCAGGTGGTTCTTCTTCTGCGCGGTCACCATCAGGTGCGGCAGGATCGAGAGCGCCATATCCTTAAACGCGATGGTAGCGCCGTGGAACAGTTCCAGATGGTATGCATTGCCCACCTTAACGAGCGGGGCGATCTGCACCGTATCGAACTTCTCATCGTAAGCCTTTTCGATACAGGAACGAAGCTCCTCTTCGGTGTAGTCGGTCAGGAAGAGTTTCATGACCTGATAGGCGATCTCCTGATAGGTATAACCGGTCATAAGTTCCGGTCCGAACGTAAGCTGCGGGATGCGGTCCGGCACAAAAAGGCCGCCGTCTTTCGCCAGTCCCTGTAAGATCGCGCGTGATGCCGTCACCGGCTCGTTTGCGCCACGTGTACTTCTATATAAAAGATCCATAAATAACCTCCTATTTCTCCGGGGTCCGATTTTCAACTGCTGCATCACGTTCTCCAGTGCATGCCCGGATGTGCGGCAACACCGTTTCCCGTGAGGAACCGACCCGCCGAAAACGCGGCGAAATCAATTCAAGTATATAGTATACTTCATTTTTCGCGGCATGTAAAGAGCAAAACCGAATTATAAAGCGGAGCATCGCCCGCGTAGGCAGGCCGATGCTCCGTCTGACAATCTATACAACGTTTTTTCCGTTTTACTGCTCCGGTCAATGCTTCTCCGCACCGGTCGTGCGTGCAAACCTGCGATCCACATAAGGGGCAAACAGGCCGCTTTTCGAAATGGCGGGAAGCAGGGTCGTGGAAACGGCCAGGACGGTCACAATGCCGCCGACTCCCTGGGTGATATTGCCCAAAACGCCCGTAACGGCGCCGGCTCCGAGTTTCAGAACGACCAGTTCATAGAACAGATAGCCCAGGATCATGAATACTTCGCAGACCGCTGCGGCGATTCCGATGGCAACGGCGCGATATTTCCGAAGCAGCGGTTTCTGTGCTTTCAAAAGCAGGAGCAAAAGTAGGACCATGGTTCCTTTGATCACGGCCGTGCCGGGTGCATACATGGTATAACCTGCCAAGAGGTCACATAAGAGGCTTCCTACTGCGGCCGCCGCAGTTCCGTAGATGGGACCCAGAAACAAACCGGACAGAAGCACAAAACCATCTCCCAGATTAATGCAACCGCCGTTGGGCATCCGTATATTCACAAAAGCACTGGCTACATAGACCAGAGCTGCAAACAGTCCGGCATAGACCGGAAGCAGCGTCCCGTTTTTTCGGGTATTTTTCTTCTCATATTCTCTCATAGTTCGTTCCTCCCGAGGTTGAAAGTACTGCCTCAACCAAACTCTCCTAAGACTTCCTCTTCGGATTGAGAATAAAATAACACATAATATACCAAAATGCAATATATCAGGCAAAACTTTTTAACTATCATCGGTTCTATGTTGTGCTTATAACAAAATGTATGGCATCTGAACCAAGATATATGCAAGTCTTTCACAGCGGTTTTTGAAAGCATGTGCCGTTTCACCGGACACGCGAAAACACGGAAAACAAAGGATTTACAAGAGACCTCTTGCTTTTGGATTCGGGTTTATGCTATGATACGTTTACCATAGGGGTTCATGCTCAGTAAAGCCGTTTTGTGTGCGCGGCGCTATCTCCCCCTGTGATGAAAGGATTGCCTATGAGTGTCGGTTCATTCATTCGGCGCAAACGCAAACTCCTCCTGATCATCCTGATGGTCATCGGACTCGGAGGGATCGGCGGCGGCGCCTACCTGATACTGAATTATAATAAAGAAATCGAAGAGGGCTACGAACACCTCGCGGAGGAAGAAGCCCTGGCGGACGACTATATCACCATGCTGAAGCAGCGCAAAGCAGCGCAGGCAGCGCAGGCTTCCACTCCGGCAGGTGCACAGGACGCGATCGAAACGGTCCCGGCCGTCGACTTGCCAGCCGAAGCTTCTACTCTTCCTTCGGGCACGGATCCGGCGCTTCCGGAAGAGGCCAAGCCCGAGATGCCGACGCAGATCGACCCGAATGCGCCCGCCCCCATCGCCCCCGATGAAACGCAGGCTCCGCAAACGCCCGCAACGGCTCCGCAACCTGCAGATCCGCCGCCCGCTCCTCCGGCTCCCGCAACGCAGCCGGATACGAACTACGAAGATAACCTGTACCGGTTCTCCCCGGAGTACGCACAGGGTGTCATCGAATGCGTGCTGGAGGTACCGGTCGCTAAGATCCGCCGCGGTGTTTACACCGGCGCCATCGAACATGATCTGGATCTCTGGATGGTCGTAGCTGCCCGTGACGAATATGTTCTGGGGCAGACCCACTACTGCATCTACGGTCACAACTCCACGAAGCAGGATCTGTCATTCAACAACCTGCAGCCCAACTGTAAACTCGGCGACACCTTCACACTCACCAACGAAGACGGCGTCTACGAATATACCATCACCAACCTGTTTTCCGAGAACCGTACCCGGGTCACGAAAAACTACGTGGATAACTTCAAGATCGACAAAAGCCTCTGCTACATCATCACCTGCGGACGCAACGAGCACCGCTACCGCGACTTCGTAGTCGAAGGTACACTGACGAAATTCACTCCCTTAGAGGAGTTATGATCCGATAAAAAAGACCGGAGGGTGTCACTTAAACCCGTGACACCCTCCGGTCTTTTTATATTCTGTTTTGTGTTAATTTGCTGAAATACCGAGTTCGAACTTCACGTTGTCCTTGAAGGTCTCGATGGCCTGTTCACGCGTCAGGTTCCCCGCAACATAGTTGGAGACAGCGTTCCGCCAAAGATTATCGATCTTATCGTCGTACTCCGTTACGTTGTCGCCTTTTGCATATTTTGCCGCTTCGACAAACAGCGGGAACGCATCCTGTCCGCCGAGGATCTCCATCTCACCGTTGGATCTGTTCATGACCGCATTGGAAGCCACGCAATCCTTCGTGTTGTCATCCTCGAGCAGTTTGCCGTTCGCCCACAGATACTGAAGGCCGTCATCCGAAGTATCCAGCGTCATGAACTCGATCAGCTCACGAACGCCTTCTTTTGTCTTCTCATCGTTAAGGACCGGCTTGTTGGCCATGATCCATGTGCCGCCCCAGAAGAAACCGACCGGAGACTTACATACGCCCCAATCACCATAGGTACCCTTTTTCAGTTCCTCACCGGTCTTCTCATCAACGACACGCCCACACTGGTTCTTAATTACCGAATTGATCAGCCATGCCGGCCCGAAGAAACCAAGCACCTTTTTAGGTCCTTCCTGGCGCATATCCTTATTCCAGTCCTCCGACCAGTCCTGTGTACCGTTGGAGTATCCGTTGTCATACAGAGTCTTAGCGTAGTCTAAGAATTTTTCTCTCTTCGGGTCAATGTAAAGCTTATCGTTTACGATCCAGCCCTTATCGGAGCTGCCCTCAACTGCATGCCAGATGTCGCCGTCACCCGATACGATCGCATAGCCTTTTTCCTTACATTTTTCCGCAGCCAGGAAGAATTTCTCCCAGCTCGGTCCGATCTCTGCCGCGATCTCATCCGGATCATCGGTTCCGAATACATCCTTAGCAACCGAACGGTTATAAATAAATGCGCCGCCATTCGACTGGTAGCCGAGGCCTACGACATCCCCGTTTCGGCTGCCCAGATCCACGCTGTACTGCACGATATCCGCGGATTTGATCTTCTTGTCGATATCAATGCCCAGTTCTTCATACGTAGCCGCATAGGAAGACATGGATCCGGAAGTATATTTCAAAACATAGGCTGCTTCTGCAGTATAAAGAACCGGTGCCTCGCCGGATTTCAGGAAACCATCCACCGTATCAAGATAACGGTTGGTATCCGATTTGATCACGGTACAATCGATCTCATATTTTTCGGCAAACTCCGGATGCAGCTCGACAAATCTCTTTAAGATCTCCTCCGTCTCTTCCGAGAACGCCAAAACATTGATCTTTGTTTTCTTTGTGATCTCTTCGGAGCCGTCGAGGTTGACCGAATCGTAGTAGTCCGCGTTCATCTTGTAGACCGAGAGCAAGCGGTTTATATCTCTGGCAACTTCGATGCCTTCATCGGACTTAAAGGAAGTCTTTCCGTCCTTATCGACCTCGAAATCGGAGCATGAATATCCGATAAAATGCTCGACGTTCTCGTTGCGGTCAAAGGTTCCCTTAACGCGATATACATACATTACTTTGTTGAAGCAAGGACGGTTGTAGTTTCCGAGCTGTGTGCGCTCATCTTTCTTTAGTGTGAACACCAGGAGCTTTTCGAGTTCCAGATCTTCGAACTCCTTCATGGTACCCATCCACTGTCCCTGATAAGTGCCTTCCAAAGCTTTTACCATCGGGATCAGTTTTTCCTTCGGATCCTCCAAAAGATCTTTGATCTCTTTCGTATCGGTCACATAAGCGCCTTCGCCCTTAGCCGTGAGAACGATCTCGGTCTCCTTAACGGTATAACCCTTTCTCTGCAGGGACTCGTTTACTTCCACGCGGAATTTGACTTCCTCGCCCTCTTCGAAGGTCATCTTGTTGTAACGGTTCTCATCGTTTACATAGTACGTCAGGTAGTTTTTGGTTCCTTCGGGCAGCTTATCCTTATTGATCTCTACCTGGATCATAGGGGATTTGCCCATGAATTTGATGATCTCGTCGCTGAAAGCGTCGATCTCCTGCATTTCTTCCAGGCCTTCCACGGTCAGTTCTTTTTCCGTCTTACTGAATTTGAGGCCGTAGATGGTGAGATCGCGATCTTCAATGGTCAGTTTGATCTTATCACCGTTCTTCAGGTTCTCCCTCTGGGAAATCTCAATATCGTTGAGCCAGAAGGTCGAAGGCACATCCATGTCTCTCTTCTCCTCAAGCCGTACGGTACCCTGTCCGTCAAAGCCCTTGAATACGGGAGTATAGTAGTCAAACGGGTCAATGCTCTTGATGTCTTCCAGACCGCTTACGGTAAACTCCTTCTGGGTCGCGGTAGCTACCATCTTATCCGAGGCCATTCTGCCCTCGAAGGTCTCACGATAAACGACCGTGATCACATCACCGTTCTTCAGTTTTCCGGAAAGAGCATAGTCATTCTGATCTTCAAAACCGCCGTATTTTTTCGCGGTCTCGGATGCATTCTCAGTCTTTATACGAAAATCACCGTTTCCGTTGTAGCCGGAAAAAACGACTTCCACGCCTTCGAACGGATCAAATGCAGTGCCTTCTTCCAGACCTTCGATCTTTACGGTGAAGGTATCGTTCTTCAGGGTCAATCCATGTTCGGCAAGCAGGGTCGCTCCCGTGCTGTCAACAGTGACCGTAATGGTATCGCCGTTCTTAAAGCCGTTCTCAGGCTCTGTCTTAAACTTTAACTGATTATAGATCTTCGTCAATTCCTTCTCTGCATCCATACGGATCAGATCCGGAAACATCTTATCCATGTAGTCACGATCCTGCGCGAATTCCGGGTTCATCTCGAACTTCGCAAAGCCGGAACCTTCGAAACCCTTGATCGAAACATTAACAAAGTCTTTGCAATCGATGGACTTTGCGTCTTTGGATTTGCCGCACGCGGTAAGCGCAGCCATGGCGACGATCATAATAACTGCGAAGGAAAGGAAACGTTTAATCTGCTTCATTTGTATCATTGCCCTCCTATACTTCTGGGTGATCACAGATCACAGTTGTTGACGGTTCTGGGGAACGGGATGACATCCCGGATGTTGCCCATACCGGTCAGATACATTACACAACGTTCGAAGCCCAGGCCGAAACCTGCGTGGCGTGCACTTCCGTACTTACGAAGGTCGAGATAGAACTCGTAGTCTTCCTTCTTCAGGTGGCATTCCTCCATACGCTTTACAAGCAGGTCGTAGTCGTCCTCACGCTGGCTTCCGCCGATGATCTCGCCGATACCGGGAACCAGGCAGTCCATGGCAGCGACGGTCTTCTTGTCGTCGTTTAACTTCATGTAGAATGCCTTGATCTCCTTCGGGTAGTCCGTAACGAAAACCGGGCGCTTGAAGATCTGCTCGGTCAGGTAACGCTCGTGCTCGGTCTGCAGGTCGCAGCCCCAGAACACTTTATAATCAAACTGATCGTTGTGCTCCATCAACATGTTCACGGCCTCGGTATAGGTCACATGGCCGAAGTCGGAATTTACCACATGGTTCAGGCGCTCCAAGAGGCCCTGATCCACGAACTGGTTGAAGAAGGCCATCTCCTCGGGCGCATTTTCCAGTACATAACGGATAATGTACTTCAGCATGCTCTCTGCGAGGATCATGTCGTCCTTCAGATCGGCAAATGCGATCTCCGGCTCGATCATCCAGAACTCGGCCGCATGGCGGGTCGTGTTGGAGTTTTCGGCACGGAAGGTCGGTCCGAATGTATAAATGTTGCGGAATGCCATCGCGTAGGTCTCACCGTTGAGCTGGCCGCTGACGGTCAGGTTGGTGGGCTTGCGGAAGAAATCCTGCGTATAATCAATGGTTCCGTCTTCCTTGCGGGGAGCGTTCTGGATGTCCAGCGTCGTCACCTGGAACATCTCGCCTGCGCCTTCACAGTCACTGCCCGTGATGATGGGGGTGTGAACATATACGAAGTCACGCTCCTGGAAGAACTTATGGATCGCATAAGCGATCAGAGAACGCACGCGGAATACCGCCTGGAAGGTGTTGGTACGGGGGCGCAGGTGCGTGATCGTACGCAGGTACTCCATGGTGTGACGCTTCTTCTGCAGCGGATAATCCGGTGTGGAAGGTCCTTCAACGAAAACCTCGCCGGCCTGCATCTCAAAGGCCTGCTTCGCATCCGGCGTAGCAACGACCTTACCCTTAACGATGACTGCGGATCCGACATTCAGTTTCGTCACCTCGTCGAAATTCGGCAGGCTGTCCGAAAGAACTACCTGCAGCGGTTCGAAGAATGTGCCGTCGTTGATCACCATGAACGCGAAGTTCTTGGAAACACGCAGGTTGCGGATCCAGCCCACGACCGTGATCTCTTTATCTACGTATTCCTTGGTGTTGCGAAATAACTCTCTGATATCTATACTTTCCATCTTAGTGTCCTCTTTCTGTCTCACGTCTTATGATCATGCCTTTTTGATCAGCATTTCCTTACCGCCCATATAAGGCTGCAGAGCCTTCGGAATGCGGATGTTCCCCTCCGCCGTCAGGTTGTTCTCCAAGAAGGCGATCAACATACGCGGCGGTGCAACTACGGTATTATTCAGGGTATGCGCGAGATACTTTCCGTCTGCACCGTTTACGCGGATCTTCAGGCGGCGCGCCTGTGCATCACCGAGGTTCGAACAACTGCCGACCTCGAAATACTTCTTCTGTCTGGGCGACCATGCCTCGACATCGACACTCTTTACCTTCAGGTCAGCCAGGTCACCCGAGCAGCACTCCAGCGTACGCACCGGGATGTCCAGCGAACGGAACAGCTCGACAGTGTACTTCCACAGTTTGTCATACCACATCATGCTGTCTTCCGGCTTGCAGACTACGATCATCTCCTGCTTCTCGAACTGGTGGATACGGTATACGCCGCGCTCCTCCAGGCCGTGTGCGCCCTTCTCCTTACGGAAGCAAGGCGAATAGCTGGTCAGAGTCAGCGGCAGGCTGTCCTCCGGCAGGATCTGGTCAATGAAACGGCCGATCATCGAGTGCTCGCTGGTGCCGATCAGGTACAGGTCCTCGCCCTCGATCTTATACATCATGGCGTCCATCTCGGCGAAACTCATAACGCCGGTCACGACGTCCGAACGGATCATGAACGGCGGTACCACGTAGGTGAATCCCTTATCGATCATGAAATCGCGCGCATAGGAAATAACCGCGGAATGCAGACGGGCAATGTCGCCCATCAGGTAGTAGAAACCATTGCCCGCTACGCGACGCGCACTGTCTAAGTCCAGACCGTTAAACGACTCCATGATCTCCGAATGATACGGGATCGGAAAATCCGGAACGACGGGCTCGCCGAAGCGCTCCACCTCAACGTTCATCGAGTCGTCCTTACCGATGGGAACGCTCGGGTCAATGATGTTCGGGATCACGAGCATCTTCTGAAGCAGGGACTCCTCGACTTCCTTCTCCTCAGCGCTTAAAGCGTCGATCTTCGCTCCGAACGAAGCGACCTCTGCCTTCACCTGCTCTGCCTCTTCACGCTTTCCCTGGCCCATCAGGGCGCCGATCTGCTTCGACATGCGGTTTCTGTCCGCGCGAAGCGCCTCGACCTCCTGCTTGATCTCACGGTTGCGCTTATCCAGCGCAAGCACTTCATCTACCAGCACCAGTTTCTGATCCTGGAACTTCTTTTTGATATTTTCGCGAACCACATCGGGGTTCTCTCTGACAAATTTAATGTCTAACATCGTCTATCCTTCCCGGCCGCCGGACGTTTCATCGCTAGCCGCCTCATTCTGTTTCATGTTTCGGTGTCCGTTCAGACAGCGCTCAGTTTCTCGATGGCCTTGCGGATACGGTTTAAGGACTCCTCCTTACCGATCACTTCCATGATCTCGGTCGCGCCGCCCGGCGTAGACTGCTTACCGGAAACTGCCACACGCAGCGGCCACATAGCGTAACCGTTCTTGCACTCTTTCCTTGCAACATAGTCGGAAAGCGTCGCATACAGCGCGTCGTTGGTGTAATCCTCCTGCGCCTCGAAGATCGGAAGCAGTTCCTTCAGAACCTCCAGGGAAGATGCGGCATCGGTCTTCATCTTCTTATGCGCATACATCTCGACATCGTACTCCGGAACCTCCTGAATGAAGTCTACCAACTCGTACACATCGGGGAATACCTCGATACGGGTCTTCACCATCTGTGCGAGCTTCTCGAAGTTCACATCACGGGTAACGGCCTTCTTCAGGTACGGAAGCACCATCTCGTAGTACTCCGTGTCGTCCATCTTCTTGATGTACTCGCCGTTCATCCAGCGCAGTTTCTGATAATCGAAGACTGCGGGGGACTTCGAAATATTATGGTAATCGAACTTCTCGATCAGCTCCTGCAGGGAGAAGATCTCCTGATTATCCTCCGGACTCCAGCCCAGCAGTGCCACAAAATTCAGGATACAATCCTTCAAAAAGCCCAACTCCAGCAGATCCTCAAACGAGGAATGTCCGCAACGCTTCGACAGCTTCTTGTGCGTCTCATCCGTGATCATCGGGCAATGTATGTAGACCGGCACCTTCCAGCCGAACGCGTCATACAGACGGTTGTACTTCGGTGAGGATGACAGGTACTCATTACCGCGAACGACGTGGGTGATGCCCATCAGATGGTCATCGACTACGTTTGCGAAATTATAGGTAGGGAAGCCGTCGGATTTGATCAGGATCATGTCGTCCAGTTCTGCATTGTCCACGGTGATGTCGCCGTAGAGCTCGTCATGGAACGTGGTCGTACCGGTCTGCGGATTATTCTGACGGATGACGAACGGCATGCCCGCCGCGAGGTTTGCCTCGACCTCTTCTTTTGAAAGGTGCAGGCAATGCTTATCGTAAACGGAAAATTCCTTACCGTCCACCTCGGTCTTCAGGCTCTCCAGACGCTCCTTCGTGCAGAAGCAGTAGTAAGCCTCGCCCTTTTCGACCAGTTGCTTCGCGTACTTCATGTACAGGCCGCTCTTCACACGCTCGCTCTGTACATAGGGACCGCAGCCGCCGTCCTTATCGGGGCCTTCGTCATGCTTAAGGCCGACGCTCTCAAGCGTACGGAAAATGATATCCGTCGCGCCTTCGACAAAGCGTCCCTGATCGGTATCTTCTATTCTTAAAATGAAATCACCGCCCTCATGCTTTGCGATCAAAAACTCGTAGAGTGCGGTTCGTAAATTACCTACATGCATCCGTCCGGTCGGGCTCGGCGCATAACGGGAACGTATTTTGTCAGCCATGGTTTTCTTCCTTCTTTTCGGTAGTTTTGGGCGAAATGCCCTTTTGCGATAAACAATTTCAAGGTGTCCGTAGGGGCACCTTGAAAGTATTATAGTTCTTTTTTTGTATAAGGTCAAGCAGTTAATCTTCCGTTTTTGGGGCTCCGCCTGTGATCGCGATCCCGTTCACAAACACTTCTTCGTCATCGATCGGGATGACCAGGCAATTCCGTCCGTCGATCACCTGCGTTTTTATCAGACGTGCCCGCTCCGGCTTCGCCGAAACAGTGATACCCTCCAGTTTGACTTCCATCTTCTTCGTATTGATGATGTTCGTCGCCTGAAGCGGCTGCTCCTTAGGCAGAACGGCATCATAGACGGCATCAAACCGCTGCAGGTTTTCCTGTGAGACACCGCTGTCCGCCAACAGTTCCGACAGCTCCGCTTTGGAAAAAACGAGCGGGTCGGGACTTTCTTTGCATTCCTCCAGGCGGTCATTCAGCGTGTCCTGGATGTTACGCACATCGTCATATTCGCACTGTCCGCCGAGCGTCTCTTCTACGATGGCACCGAAAATCTCGCGCTGTCCCTGCGCCGAGATCGGGGTAATGCTGCCGATCAGCGCCGCCAGCATGTCCGTGCGGATATCCTTCGCGTCTTTCGAGTAAAACAAAGCTCCGGAAATGTCGCTCATGCGGTCCGTGAACATCGGGAACAACATGGCGTGCATCGGAACCTCCAGCTTCCACCGCCGATTCGTGTTGCGGAATGAGTGACTCTGCGCATCGTAGCAGATATCATAGTCGGTCAAATTGACCGGACACAGCAGGCAGAACACGTAGGAATAGACATCCTCGCTCGCATCCTCCATCTCATAGCCGTCGCGGGTGCGCTGCGGCACATCGTAACTGTCATGGATCAGCAGGATCAGGTAGTTATCCCGATAGCCGTAGGCGCGGATCACGCGCTCGTAAAACTCATCTAAGATACCGTCGTCCTCAAGGCCGGAGTCCCGCAGTTTCAAAAACAGTTCCTGCAGGTTATCGCCGGTATTTCCCTCGGCGTCCTGTATCTCTCCAAACTGTGTGCAGAAAAGATTATGCCCGAACGTGCCGGACATACCCTTCTTAAAAATCTCAAAATATTTATCCTGTTCTTCTTCGGATAGCATCGCGAAGGTTTCGCGAAAAGAAGTGATCTGCTGACCGTCGCCGTTGACATAACAGCCGCACATTTTGCGGATCGTGCTCTTCTCTTTGCGAAACCTTCTGCGAAGTTCCTGTACTTCTTTTTTATTCACCGTCTAATTCCTTTGCCAGATCTGTGATAATCTTCACGCAGCGGTCAATGCCGAGCGTGGACGAACAGAGCGAGATATCGTAGTTCTGGGACTTTCCCCACTCCTGCTCTGTATAATGCTTGTAGTTGAGACGACGTTTTTTGTCTTTCTCAACCAGGCGTTTTTCGGGCGATTTTTCGCTCTCGCCGTACAGGCGGACGATTCGATCCGCACGGAAGTCCATATCCGCATGGATGAACACATTCAGCACGTCCTTACGATCCTTCAGGATGTAGTCCGCACAGCGGCCCACGATCACACAGGGGGACTCCTCCGCGATCCGCAGGATGACCTCGCGCTGAATAACGTACAAATAATCATCCGGCGACATGCCGCGCATCACGCCGGGAACTCCCTGCGCCGCCAGTCCGTAGGACAGCCCTGTGTAGCCCCGTGCATGCTCGCCATGCTCCTCGATGTACTTCGGATCGAAGCCGCTCTCCTCCGAAACCTGCTTCACCAGTTCCTTATCATAATACTTATACCCCAACGCCTCTGCGACCATCTTTCCGATGGTACGTCCGCCGCTGCCGAATTCACGGCTGATGGTAATGATCCTCTTCATAAAAACGCCTCCTTTCGCAGTCCGAAAAGCCACTGAAACACGCTCCGTTTCATATACTGATATTATAACCCAAAAGAGGTTCAAAGTCAATCTGAAGTCCGCCTTTTTGCGGTCAAACATACCCCGTCTCCGACCGACAGGACCGCACTGGTAAGTTTCGGATCCTGCGTGACTTTTTCGAGGAATTCACGCATGCGCGTGTGGATCGTCCGGTTGCGGCGGGTGACTGCAAAACGCGACTCTAAGATGTCGCCGCTGGTAAGGATATTGTCCGTGACCAGAAGGCCGTCCGGCGCTAGCAGGCGCAGCAGATTCGGAAGCCAGACCACATACTGGGCCTTTGCAGCGTCGAGGAAGATAAAGTCAAACTTCCCGTCCGGCTGCATCTCCTCCAGATAAGGGGTTGCATCTCCGGTCAGAAGTTCGATGTCCTGCTGCGCGCCGGCCGCAGCGAAGTTTTCACATGCCTGCGCGACGCGTGGCTCGTAGCTCTCCATCGTCGTAATGTGACAGCCGCCATAGCTTTCGGCGGCCTGCCGCATGATCAGAGCGGAATAGCCCACGGCGCATCCGACCTCCAGGATCTTCCTCGGTTTTCGAGTCATTATAAGAAACCGGAGCAAGCTTTCCGTCTCGCTCCGGATGATCGGTACCCCGTCCGCAAGTGCGCGTGCACGGATCGATTCCAATAACTGTCCCCTGTCAGGCTGCAGGGTTTCCAGAAACCCTTCCAACCGGAGTTCATTCAAATTTTCACTCATAACTAAGGCCCCTCGGTGGTATTCGTTCCGGATAAAACATCCAGGATCGCGCGACTGTCCATGTCGGCGTAAATGGTATAGGTTCCGGGCTGCAGTTTATAGGAAAAGAAAATATATTGCGCATAGAAGACATAAGCGTCTTCGATCACGCCCATTTCTTTCAGTTTCTTTCCCATGGGAAGCGCTTTCGCGTTCTGCTCCACCGTGATCGTGTATGCCTGCCCTGTCTGTGAACCGGTGTCTTTTTCAAACACGCGGTAGCCGAATTTGTAGGCAGAGCGCATGCCGGAAGCGACCAGGTAGATCAACATCGCGTAGAACAAAACTTTCA
>ONPC01000125.1 GCA_900319565.1 uncultured Eubacteriales bacterium
ACTGGCGGAGAAACTGGGGGTCTCGCGGCGCAGCGTTTCGCGGTGGGAGACCGGCGAGAACCTGCCGGATATTGACCTTATGATCGAACTGGCGGATTTCTACGATGTTGACCTTCGGGACATGCTGACCGGAAAGACGGAGGACGAACCTGTGGATCAACAATTAAAAGAAACCGCGCTTATGGTCGCGGAATATGGAAATGAGGAGAAACTCAAGATCACGCGGCGCTTTCACATCCTGTTTTTCTTCGGATGTCTCGCCATGATCACGTTTATTGTGACCTTTTTTCTCGATGTGGAAGGTAAGCCTTGGGTTGATATTCTCCAGGGCATTACCCTTGGCATCTCCCTCGGGATGCTGATCATCGGCTTCTTACTCACGAGTCGCAATGTCGGCAAGCTTCGTGAGGCGAAGCTTCGTATGCTGAGATCGCTTACCCGGAAATAATTTTTTAGACACCTGTAACCTTTCCTTCATGATATCGGAGTAGATAAGTGAAAGGCTTGAAACCAAAATCTACAGAAAGGACAGGGCGCATACATGATGAAAGACGAAGATATCATCGAGTTATACTTCGAGCGGAACGAAAGCGCGCTCGTGGAGACTTCCGACAAATACGGAAGTTACTGCCGGAGTATAGCCCGGAGAATATTGAATGACGAGGAGACGGCGAAGGAATGCCTCAACGATACGTTGTATCACAGCTGGAACGCCATCCCGCCGAAGCGGCCGAACTGCCTCAAAACCTTTGTCGGCAAGATCGCGCGGAATGTTTCGCTGAAACGACTGGAGAAGGCGCTGGCAGTGAAACGCGGCGGCGGAGAGGCGGCCATAGCGATCGATGAGCTCGAAGAATGCGTGGCGGATATTTCCGTTCGGGACGCTGAGCAGATCGAGGAGGATATGGTCATCCGCGAGGTGCTGGATCAGTTCCTGGCCGGTCTGTCGAAGCAAAATCGCCGGGTATTCATGCGCCGATACTGGTATTGCAGTTCTGTCCGTGAGATCTCCTTAGCGTTCGGTCTGACCGAACGCAATGTAAAGACAAGCCTTTCCCGATCCAGAGGAAAACTAAAAGAGGCATTGGAAAAGGCAGGTGTCGTATTATGAGTAAAAAAATAGCAAAGAACCGTTTGATGAACCGAATCGGCGAAGTCGACGAAAAGTACATCAAGGAAGCACAATACACGAAAAAAGAACTGGAAAACCTGAAGCCGGATCAGGTGAGCTCGGCATTGGCCGAAGCCGAACAAAGCGTCGGGGAGACGCTTGATGAACGACCGGTGATCCTGCCTGCGGGAAATGAAACTCCTGAGAACGATCAGGAGGTCCTGCCGGTGAAAAACAACAACATCATCACGATCCTCCGTATTGCGGTCAGCGTGTCTCTCGTTGCGGCTGCGGTCCTGCTGTTCGTCTTCCTGTGGCATCCTGACCGTAGCCAGGTGACCACGACGACAGAGGCTGAGGCGGATACGACACAGGAGGGTACCGAGACGCAAACTGAGGCAGACACAACGCAGGAGAATACCGAGACCGAAGTGGACACGGAGACGACAGAGCCCGCCACGGAGGCGGCGACCGATGCCGTAACCGGAGTGGCGGTCAATGAGGAGAATTTCCCGGATCCTAACTTCCGAAGTTATGTCAAAAAATGGTTCGACCGGAATAAAGATGATATACTGGAAGATGCTGAGATCCAAGCCGTAAACGAGATCATTGTCCCGAAAGATCCCGACGGCAGCGGTGTCGACATAAGAAGTTTAAAAGGCATCGAATTCTTCACGGCATTGAAAGAACTCGACTGTTCGTATCAAGAGATAAAATCTTTGGATGTCAGTGCAAATAAAGCACTTAGATCTTTGCACTGTGACGATTCCGGTCTGGAGAGTTTGGACCTGACGGAGAACATCGCTCTGGAAGAATTCTATTGCAGCAGAACGAACTGTTCTGTCCCGAATCTCAGTAAGAATACGGCTCTCAGTTTTCTTTGGTGTTCCGATAACGGATGGGAGACGTTGGATGTGAGCCAAAATACCGCGCTTGCATTTTTGGACTGTTCCGGGAACGCACTTAAGACACTGGACGTGAGTCATAATACTTTGTTAGAGACGCTTAATTGCAGCGGAAATCAACTAAAGACCCTGGATGTGAGTCATAATCCCAATATGAGTTCGCTGGGCTGTAGCAGTAATGAACTGGAAGTGTTGGATCTGAGCCATAACCTGTCGTTGATCGATTTGTTATGTGGAGGAAACTTGCTGACAGATCTGGATCTCAGTGCAAATGTTTATCTGGAAACCCTGAACATCGATGAGCTACATTTGACTCAGGAATTGAATCTGACGTATAACGAGAAACTTGTAGATTTGTCATGTATTTATTGTCGCTTGAGTGAATTGGACGTAACGCATAACCCGGAACTGGAATTCCTTCATTGCGATTCGAATATGCTGACTTCACTGGATGTCAGTCAAAATGTTGCGTTGGCTGAGCTTAACTGCTCGGTAAATGAACTGACCGGACTGGATGTGAGCCATAATACTGCATTGACCAAACTGCAGTGTTCGCAGAACCGGATCTCAGAGCTGGATATCCACGCGAACACAGCGCTGAAGTACATCACCTGCTTTGGGAACCTTTTGACATCGCTGGATGTAAGTGGACTTTCCGAACTGGAAACCTTCATGTGCGACTATGAGATCTCGATTGTCGGGGCTGAAGAAGACGCCTGGGATCAGTCGGAGCCACTCGGATGGGGCGAGATCAAATACATATACTATGACCGGAAGGCGGGACAGTGACCTGGCATACGCTGGCAGAGTAGTATAGTAGTATTACCGCCATAGCGGTAAACATAAGGTTTATGTGAGCCACGGAACCTCGCTTCGGCGAGGCCTCCGTGGTTTTTTGCGGAAAATGTGGTATCCTGGATGCGCGGGATGGTTGTGTCTCATGCGGGCGGCAGAAACAGTCCTTGTTATTTCAAAATCGCAGTAGTATAATGAGCAAGGGACAAATCACATCGTTCCAAAATGCTTCTGCGAACCGGAGTGATGAATCCGGGATGAGAAACCGAGAAAGGATAGAATATGTACAGAACTAAAAAAGCAGACAAATTTGCCGGGATAGCTACGGTATTATGGCTGGTGTATTTTTGTCTGCTGTTTTTCTTAACAGCACTGAATGCGAAGAATGAGAATAAAGAGTTTACGGATTATATCATTCCGGGCACTATATATTTGATGGTGCTCGTACTGGTGATCGCGGCTACGACCCTTCTGGATAAAAAGGTCGTTCTGACGGTGGCAGTGAGCTTGTTTTCATTGCACTTCTTCTATGATTTTATCGGTATTAGGAAGACTATCGAATTTTCCACATACTATTATGTAAAGGATTGGAGTTTCGATATCTATTCGTTCCTTCAGTTTGTTTCACTCTTTGCACTTTTAGTTCTGCTGGTATTGGCGGTTTTCAAGCGGAAATTGCCGGCATGGGTCTGGTTGCTTCCCGGCGCTGTTTGGTTCGCTTTTGAGTTGATCGAAATAAGGGATCTGCTTTCGATGAATAAAATCGGGTGGGAACCGTTTCAGTATAGAATCGTGACAGTCAATTATATAATCTGGACTATATGTACGGCGGCGCTTGTTTTCACAGGCTTGTGGCTGAAAAACAGCACACAGGCTTCGAGCACTTTGTCGGGCGGTGACGAGGATGCAGGTGACGAGGATGCAGGCGGCGAGGATGCAGGCGGCGTGAAAACAGCAGTTGATAAAAAGATCATTCTTATGACATTGGCCGGATGCGCGATCATGTATGCCGCGATCGTATATGCGATGGTGGTGTACTGTAACGTCGCCCGTGATTCCGCCGAAATGAATGCATATCTCTCGGCTTTTCAACGAAGGTACGGAGAAGTAGTTCCGTTTAACACTTTTTTCTTAAAGAATTTCTTTACTTCCCGCAGTTCGTTCGGTTACCTGTTTTGCGTCGGCGCCGCTCTGACGGCAGCAGGAGTTTTCCAGAAGAAGGGAACGGAGGGGTCCGCCGCGGAAGCAGAGTCCCTCGTAGAGGTGGATTCGGAAGGATCGGATACCGAAGATGGGAATTGACCATTAGAGAGGAAAACAGTATGGATGAAGCTGTTGCAGGCGGAGGTCGGAGGACCTTCGCTGCCGGTATGAGGAAGTAAATATATGAATGTCAGGCCATGGGCCTCGCTTAGGCGAGAGACCATGGCTCTTTAAATATCTGTATGGGAGTTTACATTTTTGCAAGCATGTGGCATCCGCGGTAAAATTGTGGTAATATGATGGGGAGGAATCTACGGAACCTCAAGACAAGTATTAAACACGGGGATATGGGTCCCCCGTGTGGGGGGACAGGACAGAGGATGAAAAAGCAACACACCATAGTAAGCAGAATATTGGGAATTCTGTTGCCGCTGCTGGTGGTACTGGCCATAGGGGTGTTTTACGCGTATACCAACAGCAGGCTAAAGTATTCCGGCGACATGCCGGCGATCGGGCCCAAGGACGGCGTAGCCGATCTGCGGGAGTATCCGCTGGATCAGCGGGTCCATCATTTGGTCAATGACTGGGACTACTACCCGGGGAAACTCTATACGCCGGAGGATTTTCTCGACGAGAGCACGGCTCCGGTGAAGGCCGGGCCGAATGAGAAGGACATGAATTTGGGAACATACCGACTGAAGATCGTAGCGCAGCCGGAGACGTATCTGATGCTGGCCAGCTACACGATCGACTACAGCCAGAGAGTGTTTGTCGGAGGGCACGAGGTACTGAACGTCGGCTACGTCTCGGACGATCCGGAGAAGACCGTCCACGACGGGCATTTTGTGACCATCCCCGTGTACACGGGCTCAGGCGAGGTGGAGATCATCTACCAGTACGCGAATTTCATGCATAAGGACGGCGGGTTTATTCAGTCGACCACCATCGGGACGCAGGATCGCATCGAAGATTTCAAACGGGAAATGACGCTGTACTCCCTGGTTACGGGCGGCGGCCTGTTCTTCCTGGCATTCTATTTTCTTTTGTATGCAGCCTACCAGCGCAACCGCGAATACGGCGTTCTGGCCCTGTGCTGCCTGCTCATGGCCTTCCGGAATTCGCACTTTATCAATGAATTCCTGCGCCCGCAGGGCTTCCCGTTTGAGTTGCACTACCGCATCTTTATATTGACCGTATCCATGATCCCGACCATGGGAGTTTTTCTGCCTTCGGCCTACTTCCCGAAGGTGGTCAACCGCTGGTTCGAACGGGTATTCATCGTTTTTTGCGCGGTGGCTGTCATCCTGCATTTCACCATTCCCACGGAGGATCTGGTGGGCTTGTGTCACATCATGTATTACACCTGCGCGGCTGCATTGCCCGTGTTGATCGGCTTCTTCGTATGGCATTATGTGAAGGCGAAACGGATCAACCGGACGGAGCTGCTGACTATCCTGGTCATGGCGCTTCTGATCGGCTCCATGATCTGGGAGAGCCTGCACACGAACAGCAGTTCGCTGGTGGCGCATTTCGGAACGACGCCGTTCGTGCTGCTGATCTGCATCCTGGGTCTGTCGATCGCGACGAACATCAAGATCACGCGGCGGATGGAGCAGCTGGCGGAAGAACAGCATAAGAACGAGACGCTGGAGAATATGAACGCCATGAACCGCGATTTCCTGCAGACCGTGGCGCATGAACTCAAGACACCGCTAGCCGTCATCTCGGGCTACGCCCAGCTGACGCAGATGCAGATCGAAAAAGGTATGCTTTCACCGCAGACGCCGGAGCGTCTGCAGAGCATTCGTTCCGAGGCGGATCGCTTAGGCGCCATGGTGGCGAACCTCATGGCATTTACCTATGGAAAAACCACCGAGGTGGAGTTGCACATGGTCGATCCGGCGGAACTCTTAAAGAGCGCCGCTTTGATCGGCGAACCTATCTGCGAGAAGAAAGGAAATAAACTCACGACCGAGTGCACGGCGCGGGCCATGGCACACGGAAATTTCGAACTACTGTTACAAGTCATGATCAACCTGATCGTAAACGGAAACCGCCATACACAGGATGGCGAACTGAAAATAACCGCTCGCGATGAAGGGAAATTTGTTGCATTTACCGTATCCGACACCGGATCCGGCATGGAGCCGGAGGTGGCGGAACATGTATTCGAGCGTGGATACTCGAAGGACGGCGGAAGCGGCCTGGGCCTGGCTATCTGCCGGGATACCGTGAAGATGCACGGCGGGCAGATCGAGCTTCTGTCGACCGGCCCTGAGGGCACGACGTTCGAGATGCTGATACCGAGAGAGGAGGATGGCAATGAGCTATAAGGTTCTTCTGGTGGAAGACAACCCACATATCATGGAGATCAACCACGAGGCGCTGATGATGGCGGATTATGACGTCCTCGAGGCCTTTGATGGTAAGCAGTGCATGGAACAACTGCGGACGGGCGATGTGGATCTGGTAGTTCTGGATATCATGCTTCCCGACAGCGACGGTATAACGTTGTGCCGCCAGATCAAGCAGAACTACGATGTTCCGATCCTGTTCCTGTCCGCGCTCGGGGAAAATGAGCAGATCATCCGCGCGCTTCGTGAGGGTGGCGACGACTACATGACGAAACCCTATGACCTGGGCGTCCTGCTGGCGCACGTGGAGGCACGCCTGCGTGACTCGCAGAGTAAGAAACGCTTCATTTACTACGACGGGCTGAAACTGGACACCGTCGCCATGGTCGCCTTCTTCGGCGATGCCGACCTGCTGCTGACGAAGAAAGAGTTTTCCCTGCTCATGGTGCTGGCTACCCGCGGCACGCATCCGCTATCGAAAGAGGAATTATGCCAATACATTTGGAATTCATCTGCGCAGCTCTGTTGCAACGCGCTGTACACGACGATCTCCCGCCTCAACAAGAAGCTTCTGAACGCCGGCGTAGATCTGACGGCTGAAATGGTCGGTAACGACGGATATATATTGACCGAGATATAATTTATTACTAGCTAGCGTATTAACTCCTTTGTAGAATAAATCCCCAAAGAAACAGAGTCCGACTCTTGGAGAAGCCGGGCTCTGTTTCTTTGCGTCAATGGGGGGAGATTATTTGGAACATTCTTGCAATTCTGTAAGAACCACGAGGATGCTTATAAATCATGATATAGTGAACACAGTGGGTTAGTATGCCTGATATGAATTAACGAAAGGAAAAGAAAGGAATAAAGACCATGAGTACGAATAGTAGTAAGATGAAAAAAGCGATCAGTTTGTTGCTCGTTCTGACGCTTGTACTGAGAACTCTTCCACTCGATATGCTGCTGCCAACCACGTACGTGGTAGATGCGGCGCCCATATCCAATCCCGACCCGGTCTATAACCGCGTGGCGGCTCCCGAGGTGGCGATCTTTAACGCTGTTACCGGAAAAAACTCGAAGTTTTACGAGAGCGTGATGGGCAGCGCCGCGTACAATGCTGTTGAAGCGGGGTATTTTGGATCTCTGCGGTACAACACAAAGGTGACCGGCCTGAAATCCTACTCCTGGAAGGATTTTTCCAAAAGTACCATTTACTCGTTGCGGCAGAATAACGCTGATATAAAGATCGGCTATTCCGTGACGCGGTCGAGCAATACGCACAGGCATATGGCAAGCATATTCCATGGATATGAAATGACCAGTTGGTCCGAAACCAGCCTGGGTTTTAACCTCGGCGGCTTTGCCCTCAATGGTACGATCAACTATGTGGGATACAGTATGGAACAGGATACGTTCCGCCAGGGAAATAACAAGTTCATCACGTTTGTTCCCCAGGCGGGTAAGAGTCTGGATCTGGCATTTAATAATTCCGTCCTTCGTTATGATAATAACACTGAAGTCTGCAGTTGCGGTGGTACTTCCGTGGGTAGCATGGTATGCTTTTCTGATGAAAAACAACCTTATATCAAGCGCATTGATATTCAAAACGCCAGTGGCGCGAACTGCACGAATTTCAAGCCCGGAGATAGTGTCAACATTGTACTGACCTGTTCCGAGCCTATTCGCTTTGCCGATGACAGCGCCAGAGGAAAAGGCAACGTGTGTATTGGCTTGAAGCTGAACGGATTGACCGACAAACTTTATGCCCATTTGACAAAACTGGAAGGGAACCAGATCACCTTTACTTATGATGCTCCGACAGATCTGACGGAGGTTTATGATGTTGCCGGCATCGATTTGACCGCCGCTCCTTCAGAAGGAACGGCTCTGTTAAACGAGGGCGCTGTGGTGACCTTAAAGCAACTTAATGCGAACGGCGCATTCACGGTTTCATTGCCCGAAGGCACTACGGATGCAAAGGGTTACACGAAGACCACCAGCCCGGTTACCGATATGGCCGGCAATCCTGTCTACTTGAATAGCGGTGATAAGACGAATATCGCTCGGCCTTTCAGCGTCGATGGCGAGAAGCCTAGTGCGGTATTGGTGGATATCGTTGCGGATACCAATAGTGATGAAATAAAAGAAATTCTGAGCCAAACCGATAATCTGCCGGAAGGAACCAATGATGTAAGCGCCCTCTTTCTGGGTGTGGGTGATACACTGTCCCTGAAAGTTTATATGAATGAAGTCGTAGAGTACTGGGGGGGCGGACGAGCGACCTTGACGACGAACATCAAAAAGAGTAATGGTAGTTATCTTACGTTTATTGCGACGCCTGGCTATAATATTAAAGCCACATCGGCCAATCTGGGTACAGAGTACGGCCGGGGTGCTTCTAAGGGTGAAGTCTCTGTTTTGCAAACCCCGGTACAGACGATCGAAAAGGGTATGACGGTCGACGACGCTAACGGAAAGATCAAGATCACTAAAATAGAGTATTCCAACATGAAGGATTTGGCCGGAAATACAGCGGAAAGCAAGAATGATACTTCCGATCCGGCCCAGCAATATACGCTTGATGCGGTTGCTCCGACAGCGGATGTTTCCGATGTTACAGGGGGAAATAAAACCAAGTACGGATTTCGCGTATCCTTCAAGACAAAAGACAATATAAGTGGATCCGGCGTAGTGGGAATGCCTGCTTCTCTGAAGCTGGGCGGCGGCACACTGACCGGGAAGTTTATGTATGCGATTTCAGCAGAGGAAGAGCCGACAAGTGAAACGAAATGGAACGAAGGAGCGGAGGGGATTGCCTTGCCTTTCTTCCAGACCGGCGGCACACAGTACCTGCATGTGAAGAAGATCGCGAACGAAGCCTATGACGTGAGCGAACTGAGTTTTACTTTGTCGGACTATGCGGGCAACATGGACGAGACAACGAAAGTAACTGTTACAGGTGTGGGACTTGACTCTGTAGGCCCTTCCATTATAGCCGGAAAAAGCAGCAGATCATATGATAATAGCACGAGTAAGGGAACTCTTACCGCGGAGATCAATGTCAAAGATCCCGGCGGGGTGTCCTCTGTACAGTATCTGTGGAATGACGGTACAGATCTGACGGGAGATGAAAACTGGGAAGATGCCGAAGGTACTATAGGCGGCACTTCTGTTAGTGTAGCTGCCATCGCTACCGTGCCTTCTCAAACGGCATTCAAAAAGACGCTCTGGATCAAAGCAAAGGACGGAGCTGATAATGTCAGCGTTAATAGTTTGGGCGAGTACAGTTATTCTTTGGAGGGAATCAAATATGAAATTGAGTACCCCGTCAATGTGGTCACTGAACCGAACTTGAAGATCAACTCGATCGAAGCCGGCGGTGTCCTGGTGTTTGACGTACAAAAACCCGGAGATTCCACTCACTATATTTTGGCATGCAGTGAGACAGATGCCAATATTTTTGACTCCGCCATCTACGCAAAAGCGACGTGGTATAAGGCTACAATTGATGAAACAAACGGGGTAAAATATTCGGATTTGGTCAAAGTGTATACCCCGTTTGTGCAGCAAGGTGATCCCTATACCGGCAATATGTTGGTGAAGGTATATTCCGGTACAAAGGGGACGAATAGTTCAGAGGATACAAACCCGAGTGCAGATATCACGCGTTCGTCGTGGAAGTCAGATTCAACCTCGGATATTATGATCACCAGCAATGCAAAGACGGAGACCTTTGTGCTGAAGATTTCTGATCCGTTCAACTGGGCGTGGAAAAATAGAGTGTTCAGTAAAGCGAACAGTACAGAAGAGTTCTCCATTACTCCTGGTATTGCGTTAGAAGGTTACAGAACTACTTGGAAGTACAATGTGACAGAGCCAAATTATAAAAATATAGCCATGTTGGAGGGTGTGCAGGTCTCCTTCGATTTGGGCGAGGATGTGAATGGTTGGAATTTCTCGGATATTGATTGGGAGAACTCGTTTATTTCGCTGGTGAACAACACCACCGGCGATATAATCAAAGTCTGTGGTATCGGTTATGGCCCAAGGCAGACGATCACGCTTCCTGCCGTCGATTTAGGGTCAGGAGAGTACCTCCTCAAACTAAATCTGATGAGGTATGCTGCACCAGATGAGGCCCAAGCGTACACATTTGAGAGGAAAATCTACATTGATGCTACCGAGGTGGGAAGTCTGAAGTTGGAGATGCTGGCAAAAGAATCCGGTCACAGCGATGCCACGGCACCTTACGAAGTTATAACCTTTGATCCGGACAAAACGATCTACATTCCCACGCAGCAATGCAAAACGTATCTATCAGTGGATGTCCTGAATCCGGATGGTACACCCCATGAGTGGACAAGGGTGAATAATGGCAATATTTTCCAGTATGGTGATACAGAAGTGATTGCCTGGAATACGGCTAATCCTGATGAAAAGATCCTACTAAAACGGGCATTTCTGGCGAAGGATGAACAAACTGGGGATATCTCCCTGAACGAATTTGTAGGCGATGACGAAGCGAGCACCAGCAAAAGGCTGTTGACTTTCGGATATGGAACAATAGATGGCACAGATGCTTATAATAACAAGCTTGGTGTAGAACTGAATCAGGACAACGTGATTGCACTTCAAGTACGCTATTCCAACGGCCGCTATTCAGATATCACCTATCTGACGATCCACCCTGTCAACATTGGGCTGAGTGGGACGGTTTCCACCCTTCCCGAACGAATGCCCCATTGGGTTGAGGATCCGAAGCCCCTTGATAAGTCCTGGACCGGCATCCAAACCGCCGATCCCGGAAAGGCCACCGTGGTCTTTACCCCGGATGAGGCATACGCAGGCATAATCGCATCCTCCGGACTGCATCTGTACTGTCGTAAGGGATATACCACAACTACCTCTCTAGGGTTTACAACTTTGGCGTTTAGTAGCTATTTTGATTGGGACAGCTCTTCTGAGCCCATCGAAATGACAGCCCTGGGGAATGGCAGTTATGCTGCACTGGTGCCGGTTTATGACAGATCGATCAAAGACGCATTATCTTCTTATGAATCCAGTGGTAAATTGAGAGAGACTTATTGTATTTACGCTGAGGATGATTACGGAAACCGTGTCGATATAGGCGTCGCGAAGACAGTGATCATTGCCGATGGTACGGCTCCGGTCATCAGCGATGCGGTGGTGACCGCGGATCTCAACGGGAAATATACGGCGACCTATCATATCTATGATGACAGTCTGTTTTCCTACGCATACTTATATAGAGGCAGTAACCCGCCACTCGATCATGTAATGGCACCTCCGATGACTTTGGATTTTTCCTTTAACAGTGAGTATGCCCAATCGATCGGCGCGTTCGGTGGCGGACTGATCCTGACTGCGGACATGAAAAGCGGCGACTATGTCTGGACAGAGACTGGTTCTAACTCCATGGGTATCCGGAAGGTAACAGCATCTCTGGTTAGAGAGAACTACATTGATGTGGACAACTTAAGTATTTCCTGTCCGACAGACGTCTACCTTGCAGTTACAGTGGAGGGCTACGTCAGTCCGCAGATCACAAGTGCCACGAATATGACACTGAACCTGAAAGCTACGGACGGCCATGGTAATGCCTGCGATGCGGTAGGGGCGACGACATCTGTCACCGGCGTTACACCGAAGGTTATTGACAAACAGTATAAAAAGACCAATCCTTCCTTTGACAACCGTGCATTGTACCTGACCTTTAATGTCCCGGTACAGCCCAAAGAAAGTTGGATCAATCGTAACATTGAAGGGTATGACACCGAGTGGCATGATGCCTTCCCTATCTGGAAGGACGGCACATGGGATATTACCTTCACCGATGTGTTCGGAACGGAATATACCCAAAGCTTGACCCTGGAGGATGTGATCGGCAAGTACGGCTTCGAACTCGCATTCTCAACTTTGGACTATGTAGCCGCAGACGAGGGCGTGACTTTGACCTACATGCCCGACAGTGACGATGAGAAGGTCACCTACAGCGGAATTCGCGAAAGCAATATATTTAAGGAAAACGGAACCTATTACCTTACTTGGGAGGGCGGAGGAGAGAGTGACTCACTTCCCATCCACTTAAACAATATCATCTCCGGCGGACCGGAGGAAACACTGTACTTCTACTTCGACGAGTTCAAGGAACAGTATAAGGCCGGTTCGGAAGAACAGTTCCGCGGAACGACCACCGGATCAGTCACAGTGTCCTACCGAACCGACCGTGATACCAGCCCTGTGGGTGATACAACACTGACTTTCATGGCCGGTGACAGCGATACCTTTACGTTTAAATACTTTGACGCTCCTACGGCTTTCACTTATACCATTACAGGAAAACTCAGTGACTACGGTATTACATTACAGTCTCCGCCTGTACCATATGCGGACGTCGATGCACCGACCATTGACCTGGTGAGCATCTGGAAGCAGCAGGCCGGCGGCTTTGCGCAGTCTGAGGCATTCCCCGGCGGTGCGGATGAGAGCACTGTAAAGAAGGCCATCGAAAGAGCCGGAACTGCCCAGGGTTTTGACTTCGTGGTGAAAGCTTCGGACTACTCCAAATGGAAAGTAGTCGTGAAATCGGCTGTTCCCGGCAGCATGAGTTATGCTACGGCAACCAGCGACACGATCCCCGGCGTATCCGTGAGTGGAAACAATGTTCTGGTCACAGCGGATGTTGCCAGTGATTTCTATATCGTCGTGGTGGATAATGCAAAGAATGACTCTGCAGCAACTGCGGACAATTTCTCATATGTTAAGATTCCGAATGGCAGCTATCGGTTTGATACTGTAGCACCGGAGATCGTAACAACCACTGTCGCCGATGGTCTGTATTCCAGAATTGTGTATATCAAGGCCACAGATCAGGATAACGCAGGCAAAGATACCGCCCATGGCGTGACCATAACCGGCGCGAATGTTATAGTAAACTTCGATGCAAATGCAGCGGAATATCCATACAAACTGTTGTTTACAAATAACAGCACCGTTGTGACCGTCACTGCCACCGATGCGGCCGGAAACAGCGCTTCGGTCAACCTTCAGGTTTCGGGCATTGACGTGTCTGCTCCGATCTTAAAAGCCACCTGGTCGCCTTGCTTCCAGGATCCGGTCACCGGAAAACTGGACAGAAGCAATCCTACGATCGGCCCGGTAAACACGGATGTAGTAGCCCATATTTCCAGCGATAAGGATATCATGGACGTTTCGGCAACCTACACGTGTAATGGCACAACAGAAGTTTATGATTTTAACTATCCCAATACATCCTGGGGATATATAGACTTCACCAGTCAACGGGTTACGGTACACTTTATTGATAGCTCATTGGTCGGTGATGTCGAGGTTACTCTGAAGATCACTGCACCCAACGGGCAGTCCACACCGGTAACTCTGATGCTGAAAGATGGTGTGATCGATAAGTTTGAGCCTTATGTTCTTGTGGAAGACATTGAAGAAGTGAAACGGAGCGGATATGACGTGCCCTATGCCGTGACTTTGCATATCCGGCCTACTGAGGAAGCTTACTGTACTAATTACGGCCCTCTCGGCGAGTTGTATTACGACGATTTGGTTCAGCCTCACTTGCTGAAAGTGACTCTTAAGGATGACAGTCCGCTGACACTCTTCTTTGTGGACAGAGCCGGAAACCAGGGGAAACTTGAACTTCCCGATAACTACTTCGGACCGACGATCCCTTATTTCGACTTCAAAGCTCCGACGATCCATGTAGACGTTCCGGATAATGCTAACGCTACGAACTCGGCTGTATCTGTGACGGTTACAGCAAATGAAAAATGCACCCTGAGTTGTGATAACAGCTCCGTGACATGCGGCGCATTGACCTTACAGGGCACGGATAGCGACGGAAACGAGATTTGGACCGGCACAGTCAGCGCCAGCGGAAACGGAACCTTCCGTGTGTATGCTACGGACGAAGCGGGCAACACGACCAGTGAAGTATTTACGGTCTATAACGTCGACAAGACGCTGCCGCTCATCGGCTTTGCTACTTCCACAGTCAACGTACGTCAGGACAGTGAAGCATCTGAATTGACGAAACTGCTGGATAAAGGCGTCACGACTTGGGACAATGTCGGTTTACAGGAAGGTACACTGGCTTATGATATTTCCGGTGTGCTGCTCGATACCGTAGGTGTATATCCTGTTACCTATACAGTTCAGGATAGTGCCGGAAATGTCGGGCAATCAGTGCGCTATGTCAGAGTCGTAGACAAGAACCAGCCGATCATTACGGTCGATGGCATTCTGACAGAGGAAAACGGAACGACAAGCTTAAAAATCGGTAATCATACTCTGTATGTCAACGGTTTGAAGGCAGACAATGAGCCTTATTCATTAAAACTGGTAAAGGGCATCTGGTCCTCCGGACAGATGAAGAGGGCAACCAAATGTATTTCAGTCGGCGAGGACGGCAGTTTTACTGTTGATACCGCAGGTTTCTATACTGTTTATATCGTGACTCAATCGCGGCAGACCTATCGGACTCTGCTTTACGTAGAGAACTAAGGAGGGAAATATGAGACAGTTAAAACGATTTTTAGCGATTTTGCTTAGCATTGCGCTGATACTTCCCATGCGTCCTGCATACGTTTTTGCGGCGGATGAAGATGTGCTGAAACTCAGTAACGGCTATATAGAGGTCAGCGTGTCGAAGAAAAACGGCGGATTTCTGGTCAATACCGTTGAGGGTAACCAGCTTAAGAAGTCCGACAACAACAAAAAGCTGCTCTATCACAGTGACGCTTATGATACCTCCTTTGTGTCTTTCCGCGTGGGAGAGGGGGCAGCAGCTAAAGATTATATTTTCGGCGGAAAATATGATACTTCCAGCGATGTTAAAGTGACGCAGGCGGCCGCAGGCGGAGATATCGTTGCCGTATGGTCGGTCGATGGGATCACCTTTACGCAGACGATCACACTGGCTGCGGACAATGCCAGCGAACATGGCATGGTATCCATTAGTCTTGTCGCACAAAATAACAGCGGCGAGGCGGTTCCTGTTCAGGCGCGTATCTTGATGGATACGTGCCTGGGAGATCAGGACTATGCTTACTATCAGGTGTCCGGCGGCAGTCTGACGAACACCATGAAGACCGAACAGATCATCACGGATGAAGAATCCTTAAGGAGCTTTTATGCCGTGGATGACATCGGCAATACCATGATTTCCGCCTATATGGTCTCAAGCCCTACGAAAGCGGCCATCGGCCACTGGAATAATCTGGCAGCAAGCCTGTTTGACTTTGCGCCGGATACATCTCTGAATTTCACCAACGCAATCAACGACTATCTGACTGCAGACAGTGCCTGCGCACTGTATTACGATCTGGGCACCGTGGGCAACGGTCAGTCCGGTTCCGTAGTCAGCTACTACGGCGTTTATTCCAACCACACGGTAAATCTGGAAAACCGCGTAGCGATCAATACCGTTGCCCCGCTGCGTCTGGAACTGAACAGTGATAAGAGCGCATATGTGCGGCAGAGCGATGTCGGCATCGCAGATTTTGCCGTAACGGTCAGCGCAGAAAATTATAACAGCAAGACTTCCGGCGACCTGGAAAATGTGGTCCTGGCCGTACGCAGCACCGGCGGACTTCGTTCTCTTGGTGATGACGGACAGGCCATGAACGGATTTGAATACGACACCTACGATCCATTGACCATCCCTTATACGAAGATGGCGGAGGGTGCGACGATCACCAAGACCTTGTATTTCCAGGCTCAGGCACCTGTAAGCGCCAGCTATGAGCGCATCACCATCGGAATGTATAAGGGTTCCGCGACCACGGAGAATCTGTTGGGTGAGAAGACGGTTTATATACTGCTCCCCGGCAGTGACGGTAATATTCCTAAGGTCAGCTTCGTATCCATGACACCGGATACGATCTATTCCTCCGGATCCCGTCACCTGTATGTGGCAGTGACGAATGAGACAATCCTCTCGAACGCACTGGCGCAGGGTACCTGTTTTGTAAAGGCATACAGCGCCGACGGAAAGACGGTCAGGGATATCCCTTCCGATGCGATCACCGTCACAGACGGTATTGCCGATATTGCGATATCGAATGACATTTCCCTTTCCCTCGGAAGCTGGTACCTGCAGCTGGAATGGACCGACGACGCTGTCAGCAACGGCATCGTTTCCAAGGACTTCCAGAAACAGACATCGTCCGTTCTGAATTTCTCGGTTTCGGACGACCCGAAATACAAAAACGAATCCTACGGCGTTTTGGCGGCTGTAAAATATGTGAAGGGTTCAGGTTCTGCTCAAACCTATTACTACCGCCTGGAGAGCTTCAAGGATGAAGAAGCGTATAAGAAATTCGCCGAGGATAAAGACCATAAGTGGAAAGAGATCCTCTTAGTGTTCCGCGGAGAATTCACCGGGGACAATCGTTATCCTGTGAAGGATGAGAACGGAAGAGTCGTTGGTTTCCGCTACTATACCGCAGTCAGCAAAAAGACTGTGGATCCCGACACGCGGGAAACAAAAGTAGACAACTGCATCACAATCAACAACTGCCTCGATTTTGAGGGTGGTACGATGTCCCTCTACTACGAGGACTATGAAAACGTCAGTCAGGACAGAGCCATGGAGTCCGCGATCCTGACAGAGTTTGACGGCGATCTCTACACCAGCGATGAACGCAGCTCTGTCTGGACAGGTAAGGCGGCTCTGAGCAAATTGGTTCAGGGACAGGATTTCGCATTGATCCAGTATGATCAAAACGGTGTCCGGAAGAGCACACCGGCCGAAGCCATCACACTGATCTGGCCGAACGTATTCAGTTATGCTCAGACGCTGGCGGGTATGGCATTCAAACTGGCATACGGACAGTTTGGCGTAATGAAAAAGAGCGACGGAACGGAGATCGGCCGCACCATTGGCTTTTCGGCAAGTCTGAGCCTGAGTTTTATGAATTCTCCGGATCCGGAGGATGATACTGCCGTGCCGGATACATACTTCGGTCGAATGAAGGAGTTGTGGACGGACTGGAATGGAGCCAGCATCTATCAGTATGCGTATCGTGGTGACCGTTTCAATAAGTTGACCAATATCGATATGAATGACAGTACCAGCGCTCACAGCAATGCCGAGAAGGGTGTTGCGGGCTCTGTCATGGTGAAGGATATCCTGTTCGGATGTGGCCAGGGCTTTGTAGGTCTGAACTTTACGGTAGCTGTTACCGTGAAAAACCTGATCGACGAGCTGCCGAAGGTGGAAGGTACCCTTTCCATCAATACCATTAACAACTGGTCGGTCGCGATGTCCGGTTCGTGTAAGTTTACGGACAACATGAGGATGGAGGCGAAGCTTAGCTTCAAGAGTTATGAAAATATCCCGATACCGGATGATTTCTACTTCTATATCGGCGGATTTAAACCCGGCCTGAATGTAGACGGCGGTGGCGTACTCTGGCTCACCGGAGGCGGTGGAGGTTTCTCAAACCTTTACGACACTATCTTCTGCACGAGCGGTTTGCCGCCTCTTAAACTCATCATTACTGCAAGCTTCAGTATTGTACAGATACTGAACGGTACTGCAACGCTGACTGTGGGCCTGACCGGTATTGATCTGACCGCAAAAGATATTAAGGTCATGGATCAGATCGAAGTGATCAAAAAGATCCAGTTGGGACTGCAATGGTATCCGGATCTCAAACTTCAGGCAGGTATTTATGTCAGCATGTTTGAAAAGACCATCGAGGGTCAGGGGTATATTATCCTTTTGGGTAAGGATTATACGGACTGGTTCTTTGAGATGTTTGTCCGTGCTGCTTTGAAGGTCCCTGAATCCGTTCCTGCAGTGGGCGGAATGACGCTCGTTGGAGCGGACCTGGGTATCAGTACGGAAAAGATCTGGGGCTGCGTGAAAGCTCTCAGTATCAATATCGGCGTATCCTATTACTGGGGTGAGGACAGCATAAACTTCGGCTCCGGCGGAGACAAAGCACAGCCTACCTACCCGAACCTCTTGCTCACCGGCTATGATGGCGAATGTGAGGATTTCCCCATCGTCCATGACGATGAGAATAATCGGACTCTCTACGCGCACTTTGGTACGAACTTCGAAGCACCCAGAGGAGCGCAAGTGATCTACGAAGGCGATCTGATCCTGATGGATGTGGCCGGCGTATGGTCGAACCTGGAAAAGACTTCTCATAAGTTCAATCTGGGCAAATACAATGCCGGAAACAATGAGGCAACGGTTGTTCAGTTAAACTATAAGGCAGAAAGTCTCGAAGAGGCAAAAACACTGGCGAAGAACTTTACTGTTAAAGACGAGCAGGATGGCGCATTCCCGCTCACCTTCTATAACGGTAATAATCCGGACACTGCCAATGCGAATATTACGTGGAACAGCGAGAGCGGGATGGCCGCATACGCGTTCACGGTAACGAACCAAAACCTGTTTGATAAGAACTGGTTTGTTTCTACAGGCACGACAGCTGCGGATATAGTTCTGTACAACGTTCTGCCCATGCCGGAGATCACCGATGTATCGGCATCCGGTTCCCTTGCTGCAGGCGGCAGCGCAGATGTCAGCTGGAACGGTACCGGCCTGAATGAACTGGATAGCATCAGTTTCTTCCTTTGCACTGATACAGATCCTAGTGTAGATGCAGGATATCCTCTGACCAGAGAATATGATTCTACAGGCATCACGGACACTTATGTGATCCAAAGCGGTACAGCGACACTGAATGTTCCTGCGGAGATCCCGAGCGGTGACTATTATCTGCGGGCCGTATACTCCAAGGATGAGCAGCTGAACGCCGTGATCCATAGCAACGGTACGATCAAGGTCACAAACGCAAATACTCCTGCTGCAGTCGGAACTCCCACCGTCAGCGCGGCGGGCGACCTGAAATACAAGGTATCCATTCCGGCGACGGCGGATGCCAATACCACCGGGTATATGGTATCTGTGTACAATACAGACGGAACGGAAACAGACATTACCGGTATGACCTTTGATAAGGCTGCAAACGGCGCGACCGTCTTTGAGATCGGCGGCAGTTATATTGCCCCGGTAAAAACGGATGACAAAGATCCGAATTCGGCCGTTACCGGAACGCAGACCTTCGGCCTTACGGGTGGAAAGAGTTACGTCATCAGCGTCACACCTTACAAATTGGCAGACGGAGATGGTGACGGTGAGCCGGATACAATTATTTACGGAGCGGAAAAGCGGTCCTCCGCAACTCTGCTTCCGAAGGCGGTTGCACCTACGGCTTCCCTTACCTTCGACGGAAAGACTCTGACAGCCCTTTCGGACATGAAGAATGGCGGAACATTCCCGACATTTACAACGGATGCATTAAATATCAAGGCATCGTTCTCTGAAGCGGTTACCGGCGTATGGACGCTGGACAGCAGTGAGCTTTGGACACGTGCGGACAGCGATACTTCCGTTGTTTCAGGAACATTTAAAAACACAGCAAATACATTCCTCAATATTCCGGAGCTTAGCGACGGGGATCATACCCTGACTCTGACCGGAAAGGCAGCGGACGGAGACAGTTTCTCTTACAGCTATCATTTCACCGTGGATACCACGGCACCGCGTCTGATCCTTTCGTCGCCGTTGAACGGAAGTCCTTTCGGCACGGATGGCACTCTGACCCTGGCCGGCGTGACGGACGAAGATGCGAAACTCATGATCAGCATTGACGGAGGACTTCAGCAGAAGCTGAATGTTACGAGAAATGCAGACGGCGTATTTGCAGAAACGATCAGCATTCCGAATCCGGACAGTGCGGCTGTCCACACCCTGAGTATTTACGCGGAAGATCTAAGCGGAAATCGCACGGAGCTTCGTAAGATTTCCGTGGTACATCCGGGCGTTGGCGATCTGAACGATATCGTACTCATGGTCGATGGCGCAGCTCCGGATAGCGGTTGCATCAGTACTGCATTTCCTGCGGAAAACGTAGCGCTGACCGTCACCGGTGTTACTTCAGGCGGCAAACGTTTTGCCATGGATCCGTCGCGTGTACACTGGAGAAGCTTTGCTGCGGATGGCAACATCACGGTTGAAGACGACAAACTGAGCTACTCGGATTTCGCAAAGGGCTTTGTGGAAGCTATGGTAGAAGTATCTGCCGGCGCTTACCTGACCACTTCGTTGGCGCTCAATTCCGAGCTGCCCGGCGGCACGGTTTCCGTTTCAGCTACGCTGGGTGGACACGTTACCGGCGGCGGTGAATACAATGTGGGAGACAGCGTAACATTGACCGCAACTGCGGAAGAAGACTATCGATTTGAGGGTTGGGAGCTGATCGGCGTTGACGGCTTGGATCTTACCAGCGCAACCCTGAATTTCACCATGCCGGACAATGCAGTTTCGGCAAAGGCTCGTTTCGTTACGACCATAGTAGTAGGCGATCTGAACGGTGACGGCACCCTGGATGAGGGCGATCTGGCACTTCTGAAGGATTACCTGCTGGGTAAAGACGTGACACTGCAATACTCCGGAGATCTCAACGGGGACGGTAGCGTGAATACACTGGATCTGATCCACCTGTATAAATATCTGCTGAATAACACGGGAGATACTTCAAATGTGATGACGAAGGCTCCAAGCCTTACGTTGTCCAAAGTGATCGCCGAGTCCGGTGAGGACGTGACGGTTCAGGTCGACCTTTCCGAGAATCCGGGTATCATGGCGATGCTGCTTAAGATCAGTTATGATCCTGCAGTGCTTACATTGACCGGATGTGAAGACGGCGAGCTGACCAAATGGGATCGGAACGGCGACACAGTTTTATGGCTGGGAAAGACAGACAGCGGCTTTAACGGTACAGTGCTCAATCTGAAATTCCATGTTGCGGACCATGCAACTCCCGGCGATATTGCCGTAACGCTTACGAGCAAAAACGGCGACATAGGCAACTACAGTGAGGATGCTTTCGTACCTGCCATTACAGCCGGAGCAGTTCACATTCACGAATGGAACACACCGACCTACACCTGGGCGAGTGACAACCGCACCGTGACCGCTAAGGCAGTCTGTGCGGGCGACACTTCCCACGTGGAAGAGGAGGTAGCAACTACCGTCTATACCGTGACAGCGATGCCTACGGGTGATAAGAACGGTACCGGTACTTACACGGCAACGTTTAAGAATGCACGGTTCTCTGCTCAGACGAAGACGGTGGATATTCCGGCAACCGGTTTTGAGTATGAAGCACCGACCTATACCTGGGCGGATGATAACCGCACCGTTACAGCAAAGGTGGTTTGCACAAATGACGCTTCCCATACAGTGGAAGAGACGGTAAATACCGTTTATGATGTAACCGTAAAGGCTACTTGTGAAGAAGCGGGTACAGGCACTTACACGGCGACGTTTAAGAATGCAATGCTCTCTACGCAGGTGAAGACGGTAACCATTCCTGCGACGGACCATAACTACGGCGAGCCGACATACATCTGGGCGGACGACAAGAGCGCCGTGACTGCAAAAGTAGTCTGCGCGAATGATGCCTCCCATGTGATCGAAGAGACCGTCGATACGACTTATGCTGTTTCGACATTCCCCACGGACGAAAAGGAAGGAACCGGCGTTTATACGGCAACATTTACCAATACCAGGTTCTCGACGCAGACCAAGACGGTGACCATTCCGGTAACGATCCGCGTTTATGGCGAGCCTACCTACACCTGGGCTGCCGACAACAGCACCGTGACTGCAAAGGCAGTCTGCAAAGATGATGCATCGGATGTGATCGAGGAGACCGTGAATACCACATATACGGTAACAACGCTCCCGACGGAAACAGAAGATGGAACCGGCGTTTATGCCGCATCATTTACCAATGCAATGTTCTCGACGCAGACGAAGACAGTGACCATTCCTGCAACGGGTCATAAGTACGGCACTCCTACTTATAGCTGGGCCGACGATAATAAGTCCGTAACTGCTAAATTGGTTTGTCTGGATGATGCGACCTATACGATCGAGGAAACGGCAGAGACAACGTACACTGTGATGACGGCTCCGGCTTGTGAAACTGATGGAGCAGGCATCTACAGAGCGAACTTTAAAAATGCCATGTTCTCATCACAGTCGAAGACAAGTACACTTTTTGCGACCGGTCATGACTGGGGCATTCCGGTCTACACCTGGGCTGACGATAACAGCACCGTAACAGCCAGAGTAGTCTGTAAGAAAGATGCATCCCATGTGATAGAGGAGACGGTAAAGACCGTCTATGAAGTAACAACGGCCCCGACCGGGGACAGAGAAGGAACCGGTACTTACACGGCAACGTTTAAGAATGCACTGTTTGCTACAAAGGTGAAGACGGAAGTCATTCAAGCAACGGAGCAGAGCTATGGTGTACCGACCTACGTTTGGGCGGACGACAACAGCACCGTAACCGCAAAGGCGGTCAGCATGGATGACGAATCCGTGGTGATTGAAGAGACAGTGAACACTACCTTCAATGTGGAGACAAGTGCTACGTGTGAAACCGAAGGAAAAGGCGTTTATACGGCAAACTTCAGCAACAAGCTGTTCTCAACGCAGACGAAGGAAGAAGTCATTCCTGCAACGGGCCATGATTATGGCACGCCGACCTATGTCTGGTCCGACGATAACACCACCGTAACGGCTACGATAGTCTGCAAAAACGATGCTTCTCATGTAGTGGAGGAGAAGGTGAATACCGTTTATGAGGTGACAACACCTGCCGGAGATAACACAGAAGGCACAGGCACCTACACGGCGAACTTTACTAATTCGCAGTTCACTTCGCAGACGAAGACAGTGACCATTCCGGTATCGGAGATCGCAGCAGCGGAAAAGAGTACTAATGTTGTACCGTATGTGATCCTGGCTATAGCCGGCGCGGCAATTTTGGCCGGAATCATCATCTTCCTCCTTCTGAGGAAGAAAAAGAAGTCGGGCGGTAAATAAGCGCCCGGGTAATTCCAAGAGGCATCCTATGAAAAGAAAGAGATTATTCTCCATTTTTCTGATGTTATGTTGTCTTTTGCTCATTCCGGCAGCTGCGCTGCCAGTTAGAGCAGAATCAGAACCTGATCCGGGACATGCGGGCGCTTCAGCGCCCGTCCGGATCGCGTTTATTGACAGCGGTATCTCCACGAAGCATATTGACAGTTCCCAAGTTTTACAGGGGACTAATTATATCTTTCCCGAATCGGATACCCAGGACCGGGTCGGACACGGCACAGCCACCGCTGGTTTGGTTTTGGGCGCCGAGGATCTGGGGGTCACCGGCATTTGCCCGGATGCCCTCGCTATCCCTCTGGTAGTGGTGGATACTTTTCCTTCCGGCGCGGTTAAGAACGGCGGCCCCGATGCTTTGTGTAAAGCGATCTATGATGCAGTGGATCGTTATGGTTGCAGGGTCGTAAATATCAGCCTTTGCACGACGGAAGATTCGGCTGAGCTTCGGGCGGCGGTCGATCATGCGGAGGCAAACGGTGCCATCCTGATCGCTGCAGTCGGAAATGACGGGGAAGACGGAAAAACCTATTATCCCGCAGCTTATGAAACGGTGGTCGCCGTCGGCTCCGCTGATGGAGGCGCGGTTGCGTCATTTTCCCAAAGCGGCGCAGATATCCTGGCGGAAGGCGTGAACCTGCTTACTGCTTCAAACCGCAATGCATCTTCCCCGATAACGGTATCGGGGACATCCTATTCCTGCGCCCTGGTTTCCGGGATCTGTGCCCGGATGCTAACAAAGGACCCGAACCTGACACCTGAGGCTGTGCGAAAAGCTTTATTCTCGCAGGCGGATGATCTGCTGGAACCCGGCTTTGATTTAAGAAGCGGCTGGGGCGTTATCTCAGCGTATCAGGGCACCCTGATTTTGGCGCAGGCAGATTCGGTGACAGGGGCCTTGCCGGCGGCAGTGAAGACCGGCGATACCATGCCGAAGGGCTGGTGGATCGCATTGGCCGCGGCACTGATCGGTATGGCCGGAACGATGATGGCCGGCACATCGCAAAAAAAGACAAAAACAAAGATCAAACCGAGAAGAAAGGTTAGATAAGAAAACGGGCCGGCTCCGCATGGAGACCGGCCCGTTCTGCGTTCTATTTGGTTTTATACCCACTCTTTTGTGGTCTTCATGTAGATCCCTTTTAATACTTGCGCCAGGATGGTGTAGACGATCATCAGTCCCGCGAGCCAGAGACCGAAGGAGGCCACCATGACGGGCAGGTCGAAGAGCTTCGCGATGGAGGTGAAGCCAATCAGCAGCGTAACGAGTACGACCAGGAGGGTCGAGATCGAAAGCTGCGTGGAAGCGCGATCCTGCAGGAAGGGAACCTTCGGTGTGCGGATCGTGTGGATGACGAAGGTCTGGGAGATGACGCCGAACATGAACCAGCCGTTCTGGAAGAAACCGGCCTGGGACACATCGTTGAACTTGAATATGTACCACAGAACCAGGAAGCACAGGACGTCGAGGACGGTACTTAACAGACCGAAGATGACCATGAACTTCTTGATGCCGGGGATGTTCCACTTTTTGGGCTTTTGGATGCTCTCGTCCTCGACGTGGTCGAAAGGCATGCCCAGCTGGGCGAAATCGTTGAGGATGTTCTGCACCAGGATGTGGATGGGCAGCAGCGGCAGGAAGGGCAAGAAAATGCTCG
>ONPC01000157.1 GCA_900319565.1 uncultured Eubacteriales bacterium
CGGTCCCTATCCGGCGTGGGCGTAGGATATTTGAGAGGAGCTGTCCTTAGTACGAGAGGACCGGGATGGACTGACCTCTGGTGTATCGGTTGTCAACCAATGGCATGGCCGAGTAGCCAAGTCGGGCAGGGATAAACGCTGAAGGCATCTAAGCGTGAAGCCCCCCTCAAGATGAGATATCCCTCGAAAGATAAGACCCCTTGAAGACGACGAGGTTGATAGGGCAGAGGTGGAAGCGCAGCAATGCGTTAAGCTGACTGTTACTAATAGGTCGAAAGCTTGATCTACGGTTTAGGCTTGTTTGGAAGATGTTATCAATGATCTATATGCAGTTTTGAAGGTGTAAGTACGTGAAAGTATTACCGCCGTTCCTTTTTGGAACGGCGTTTTTTTGTTGTTTATCGAGTAGCTTCTATGGTATAATTTGATTTGGGATAGGGATGCTCATTAGTGAATGCATTCGGACGAAATTCGTTTCAGAGGAGTAGAACCATGAAACTGGTTATTTTAGATCACCACGCATTAAATCCGGGAGATATGGACCTGACGGAGTTTCGCAGCTTCGGCGAAGTCATCGTTTATCCGCGCTCGAAGCCGGAAGAAGTCGTCGAGCGCATCGGGGATGCGGAGATGATTTTTATCAATAAGGTGGTCATTGACCGAAAGGTGATGGACGCCTGCCCGAATCTTAAGTATGTCGGAGTGATGGCGACCGGATATAATGTGGTGGACATCGACGCTGCACGCGAACGCGGCATCGTAGTCACCAACATTCCGGATTACAGCACCGAGTCGGTCGCACAGTTCACATTTGCGCTTATTTTAGCCCGCGCGAACCGTGTATATGAGCATTCGGCCTCCGTACATTCCGGAGAGTGGATCGCTTCCCCCGATTTTTCCTATTGGAAATATCCGCTCGTCGACCTGCGGGATAAGACGCTCGGTATCTTCGGTTTCGGCGCCATCGGGCAGCGTGTGGCGAAGATCGCCCAGGCTATGGGTATGAGCGTTCTGTACTATACGCGGACGCATCATCCGGAATTGGACAGTGTACAGTGTCATTATGCAGATGCGGATACCGTACTGGCGCAGTCGGATATCGTGACCTTGCATTTGCCGCTCACAAAGGGCAATGAAGGTATGGTCAATGCTTCGTGGATCGCGAAGATGAAGGACGGAGCATGGCTGATCAATACCGCGCGAGGCGGCTTGATCTGCGAGGCGGATCTGGCACAGGCTCTGAAGAACGGGAAGCTTGCATATGCAGCGTCCGATGTTGTCGCTGTGGAACCTATGGCTGCGGATAATCCGTTGCTTAGCGCGCCGAATATGACGATCACTCCGCACATTGCCTGGGCCAGCTTCGAAGCCCGCGAACGCTTGATGAAGATAGCGGCGGAAAACATTCGTAGCTATCTGGCCGGAAGCCCGATAAATAACGTGGCGCAATAAGCGAACGGATCGAGAAAACAGTTCGAACCTTATCGTACGCAAAAGCCGGCTTTCGCAGGACGAATAAGTGAGAAAAACATGAAAATAAAAATCCCACCCTTCTTTGCAGAATGAGCGGGATGATAATTCTTCGTAGTTCTGTTTCGAATTACAGCTCAACGAAGCCCTTAACGGATCCGTTGATCACGTAGTAAGCCTTCTTCTCTTCAGCCTTAACGTAGATCTCGACAGTCTCCATATCCTTTACCCTGTTGCCTGCATTTACCCATGCATCCTTAACAAGAGCCTTGATATCGGTATCGGTGATCTCAACGCCGGGAGCCTGAATGGTAAGAGTGGATTTCATAATAAGTTACCTCCTTTTTTGCACACGGACCGCTTTGCGGACCTGCCTTTCGTTATTACACGTAAGTTTTCCTACATGGACCTAAGTCCGTAAAAGATAATATACGATAAAAGCGGTTCTGTAAAGTGTAAACACAAATTGTACTTAATTTAGTACAATTTGTTAATGCGATCCGTGTTACTATTTACATCTAATAAGAAGCCACGGCGGTTTTTGCACGGCTTTGTGCGCATTCGGTTGTGGTTGTAACTGGCGGTCTCGGGCACGTCCCGCATTATATTTTTTGGAAGGAAAAGGAAATGACAGCGATCATTGACTACGATGCAGGAAATTTAAAGAGTGTGGAGAAAGCACTGGTTTCTCTCGGACAGGATTGTGTGATCACACGCAAGAGGAAAGAGATCCTTTCGGCCGACCGGCTGATACTGCCCGGTGTCGGCGCATTTGGCGATGCCATGGGAAAATTACAGCAGTACGACCTGGTGGAACCGATCCAAAGCTTCGTTAAAACGGGTAAGCCTTTTTTGGGTATTTGCCTGGGCCTGCAGCTGATGTTTGAGAGCAGCGAAGAAACTCCGGGCGTGGATGGCCTGAACCTGCTTCCGGGCCGGATCCTCCGTATTCCGGATGCCCCCGGGCTTAAGATCCCGCACATCGGGTGGAATTCCCTTACGAAGACCAATCCGGATTCCCGCCTTCTGAAGGACATTAAAGATGGCGCCTATGTATATTTTGTTCACTCCTATTATCTGAAAGCGGATCATGCGGAGGATGTGTGCGCGTCGACGTTTTATTCGACGACGATCCATGCGGCCGTAGAGCATGAAAACGTTTGCGCTTGTCAGTTCCATCCGGAGAAAAGCGGAACGGTCGGCCTGCAGATATTGACCAATTTCACACAGTTGGATTAAGGAGATAGCTTATGTTTACTAAGAGAATCATTCCCTGCCTCGATGTTCACGCCGGACGTGTGGTAAAGGGCGTTAATTTCGTAAATCTGCGCGACGCGGGAGATCCCGTGGAGGTCGGCGCGGCGTATGACACCGCCGGCGCGGATGAACTGGTGTTTTTGGACATTACGGCGTCTTCCGATGCCAGAAATATTGTGATCGACATGGTCCGCCGGGTAGCGGAGCGCGTGTTCATTCCGTTTACGGTCGGCGGAGGTATCCGAACGGTCGATGATTTCCGGGCGATCCTGCGTGAGGGTGCGGATAAGATCTCCGTGAATTCCGCAGCGATCAATACGCCGCGGCTTATCAGTGACGCGGCCGAAAAATTCGGCAGCCAGTGCGTCGTTGTGGCGATCGATGCCAGACGCCGCGAAGATGGCAGCGGATGGAATGTTTTCAAAAACGGCGGTCGGATCGATACCGGTCTGGATGCGATCGAGTGGGCCGCGAAGGCGAACAAACTCGGCGCAGGTGAGATCCTGCTGACCAGCATGGATTGTGACGGAACGAAGGCGGGCTATGATAACGAACTGACCCGTCAGGTCGCTGAGGCAGTTTCGATCCCGGTCATCGCATCGGGCGGAGCCGGGACCATGGAGCACTTTTATGATGCGCTTACCGTAGGGAAGGCGGACGCGGCACTGGCTGCTTCGTTGTTCCACTATAAGGAGATGGAGATCTCCGCGCTGAAGGACTATCTGGCGGAGCGCGGCGTGCCCGTCCGCAGAGTTTAGGAGTTGTTATGTACGATTTTGATGAGTTTCGCAGTGTGATCAAGGCGTTGCGAAATCCCGAGACAGGCTGTCCGTGGGATCGTGTGCAGACGCATGAGACGCTGATTCCGTGCCTGATCGAGGAGACCTACGAGGTGATCGAGGGAATCCGCATCTGGCAGAACAGCGCGGACGCTGAGAATTTCTGCGAGGAACTGGGGGATCTGCTGCTTCAGGTCGTTATGCAGTCGCAGATCGCATCCGAAGAGGGACTTTTTACCCTGGATGACGTGATCAACAATGTTTGCGATAAGATGTACCGCCGTCATCCCCACGTATTTGGCGATGTAGTGGCCACAGACGCGGTTTCTGCACTGGCGTCGTGGGAGAAAGCGAAAGGCAGCGAAAAGGGGAAGGATCAGATCAAAAACCCTGTAGAGGCTGTCCCGGTTTCGTTCCCTGCATTGTACCGCTATCAGAAGATGCTGAAGAAAGCGGCAAAACATTATGGCCGCGAATGCGGACGCGAGGCGGCAGCGGAAAGGCTGCAAAAACTTACCGAAGAAGTAAAACACGCAGAATGCGAGTCATACGATGCGGCGCAGAAACAGAAACTGGTCGCGGATCTGCTCAAACAGGTCGTTGAGATCTCTGCGGCTCTGGATGTCAATGCGGAGGATGCCTTAAAGGAAGCCTGCGTTTCATTTGGGAGAGAGTTTCAGGATCTGAAATGATCCGGGCAAAACGGACAATGCGTGAAGTTACCTTTGATCATATATAAATTCGGAAACACAAGATAATCTATCGTTTTATACACCCCCTTTGTGCTACTATTTTGGTAGACAGAGGGGGTGCTTTCTGTCTCCATATTTCTTTCGATACGAAAAGCGAAACATGATATTTCGCCGGGGCGGTCGGAATTATGAGTAAGAAACAGTAAGGGAAGGACAGGGTTATGGTAGGGATCACGCATTGCGCCGCGCTCTCCGGCGTGGAAGGTTTGCTGCTTACGGTGGAGGCGGACGCTTCAGAGGGGTTTCCGCAGTTTGAGATGGTCGGATTGCTTTCCTCGGAAGTGAAAGAAGCGAGGGAACGGGTACGCACCGCGATCAGTAATTCGGGTTTTGAATTGCCCGTAATGAAGTACACGATCAACCTGTCGCCGGCCGACATCCGAAAGGCAGGAAACTACTACGACCTGCCGATAGCCATGGCGGTTTTAGCCTCGGTGCGGCTGGTGGATCGGGCGAAGATCGCCTCGTATTTTATTTTCGGGGAACTGAGCCTGGAAGGAAACCTGCGTCCGGTCAGCGGGACGCTGTCGTTTGTGATCGCGGCACGAAAAAACGGTTTTACGAAATGCATTGTCCCGATGGAAAACGCAAAAGAGGCCGCACTGATCGACGGCATGGAGATCTTCGGTTTTTCCACTTTGGAGGAATGCGTGAAGTTTTTCGAGGACGGGGAACTGGCGGATGCCTACGTGCCTGATCCACAGGACTACCTTCCGGAAAAGGGGGAAACGACCCTGGATTTCTCCGAGATCGTCGGGCAGGAGAATCTGAAGCGGGCGGCACTGGTCGCCTGCGCGGGCCTTCATAATATGTTGATGATCGGGCCGCCGGGCAGCGGAAAGACCATGCTCGCGCGGCGCATTCCGACCATTATGCCGCCCATGAGCTTAGAGGAGGCCATCGAGGTGACCGGGATCCACAGTATTTGCGGTCTGGTGTCTCCCGGTCACCCGCTGATGACCGCGCGCCCATTTCGCAGTCCGCACCATACCAGCAGTGCGATCGCCCTGGTCGGCGGCGGAGCGGTCCCGCGTCCCGGGGAGATGTCGCTCGCGCATCGCGGCGTGTTGTTTCTGGATGAACTGCCCGAGTTCGGAAAACAGGTGCTGGAGGTCATGCGCCAGCCGTTGGAGGACCGAAAGGTGGTCATCAGCCGCATCCACGGAAGTTATGTCTTTCCTACGTCCGTGATGCTGGTTGCAGCCATGAACCCCTGCAGTTGCGGCTACTATCCGGATCGAACCAAATGCAAGTGCAACGACAGTGATGTTTCCCGCTATCTGGGGAGGATCAGCCGTCCCATTTTGGACCGGATCGACATCACGGTGGAGGCGGGACGCATCCCTTATGACGTGATCTCAGCGAGATCGGGAAGTATAACCAGCGCTGAACTGGCTACGCGTGTCTGTCAGGCCATGGAGATCCAAAGAAAACGTTACGATAAGGAAGAGATCTCGTTTAACTCACAGCTTTCCGGCGCATTGATTAAGAAATACTGCCGGCTCGGAAGAGAGGAAGAAGAATTGATGAAGCAGGCTTATGATACCTACGATTTCAGCACGCGCACGTATACTCGCGTACTGAAGGTGGCACGCACGGTCGCGGATCTTGCGGGAAGTGACGAGATAAAGGCACAGCATCTGTCCGAGGCCGTTCGTTATCGAAGCCTGGAGCACAGTATATGGAAGAGGTGAGATGGTGACGAAGGATGAAGCATGGTACTGTTTGTGCAATACGCAGGAGATCGATTCATTTCGGATGATGAATTTCGTTTCACTTTTTTCCGATATACGCGAGCTGTTTGAAGCGGACCTGTCGGACTTTGATACAGGTGAGATCATCTCGCATGAACAGTTTGCCGAACTGACGCGCGTGATACGCGAACGTGACAGGATATTGATCGATCGGAAGCAAAAGGAGGAGAGAGGCATTCGTTTTGTTTCCATCGAGGATCCGGCATATCCGAAGCGGCTTTCCGAAATGCCGGATCCGCCTTTGGGGGTGTTCTTTCGCGGGGAGCTTCCGCGGGATGGTCTTAAGAGCGCGGCGATCATCGGAGCCCGAACCTGCAGCGAATACGGCAGGAACGCAGCGTACAGCTTCGGACGATATCTGGCGCAAAACGGCGTGCAGGTCATCAGCGGTATGGCGCTGGGAGCGGACGGCGCCGGGCAGTGGGGGGCATTGTCCGCAGATGGAAAGAGCTTCGCGGTTTTGGGATGCGGGGTGGACATCTGTTATCCGCAGGAGCATTTCCCGCTGTACGAGAAACTGTGCGCCACGGGCGGTGTGATCTCGGAGTACTGTCCGCAGACACCCGGGATGAGTTATCACTTTCCGAGAAGGAACCGGATCATCAGCGCGCTGGCCGACTGCGTGATCGTGATCGAGGCTCGAAAGAAGAGCGGGACCATGACCACGGTGGATCACGCGCTGAACCAGGGAAAGGACGTTTTTGCCCTTCCCGGAAGGTATAATGACCCGATGAGTAAGGGTTGTAACGAGCTGATCAAGCAGGGGGCGAACATCCTGACCTGCCCGGAAGATCTGGCAGATGCTTTGGGACTGATCACGGAAGAAGACGGTAAAAAAACGAAAAAATTGAATTTAGGTCTTGCCAAAGAAGAGAATATGGTGTATAGTTGCATAAGTTTGCAACCTAAACACATGGATGAACTGTTCGAACAAATCGGACAGTTGAATGTCGGCGAACTGTCTTTAGCCCTTATGCGACTGGAAATCGCAGGGCTCATACGGCAGTCCGGTTCCGGCTTTTATATAAGGAATGAGTAGAGATGGCAAAATACCTGGTTATCGTTGAGTCCCCTTCCAAGATCAAGACGATCAAGAAATTTCTCGGAAGTAATTACGAGGTCGTGGCTTCCAACGGTCATGTACGTGACCTGCCGAAGAGTTCCATGGGATTCGATGTTGAACATGACTATGAACCACACTATATAACGATCCGCGGCAAAGGGGATATCCTGGCGAAGTTGCGCAAGGAAGTAAAAAAAGCGGATCGCGTATATCTGGCAACGGACCCTGACCGCGAGGGAGAGGCGATCTCCTGGCATCTGGCAGCAGCTCTGAAGATCGCGGATAAGGATGTCTATCGAATTACATTTAACGAGATCACCAAAAACGCAGTGCAGGCTTCCCTGAAGCACCCGCGTAAGATCAATCAGGATCTTGTAGATGCACAGCAGACCCGGCGTATCATGGACCGTATGGTGGGATACCGCATCAGTCCGCTCTTGTGGGCGAAAGTGAAAAGAGGTCTGTCGGCAGGACGTGTACAGTCCGCAACACTTCGCATGATCTGTGATCGTGAGGATGAGATCAATGCATTTGTTCCTGAGGAATACTGGACGCTGGATGCGCGTTTATCTCTCGCCGGAGAGAAGAAACCGATCCTCGCAAAGTATTACGGAACCAAGGATAAAAAAGAAGATATCTCCTGCAAAGAGCAGATGGATAAGATCTTAAGCCGCCTGAAAGGGAAAGACTTCGTCGTTTCCGAGGTAAAAAAATCGACGCGCGTCCGCAAGGCGCCGGCGGCGTTTACGACCAGTACACTGCAGCAGGAAGCTTCAAAAGTTCTGAATTTTTCCACACAGAAGACCATGCGCATTGCGCAGCAGCTCTACGAGGGCGTTGAAGTGGAAGGCTACGGGACCATTGCGCTGATCACTTACCTGCGTACCGATTCCACCCGTGTGTCGGATGAAGCGAAGGCAAATGCCGAAAAGTTCATCGCTAAGGAATACGGTAAGGAATTCCTCGGTGAGGAAGAAAAGAAAACAGAGAATACTAAGAATATCCAGGATGCGCACGAAGCGATCCGACCGACAGACATCACGCTTCTGCCGGAAAGTATTAAAGAAAGTGTTGCAAGAGATCAGTATCGTCTGTATCAGCTGATCTGGAAGCGCTTCACCGCCAGCCGCATGGCTGCTGCGCAGTATGAGACGACGAAGATCCAGATCGATGCCGGCGACTGCCGCTTCGTTTCCAATGCATCCAAGCTTACGTTTGAAGGATTTCACCTGGTATACAGTGAACCGGATGAAGAGAAGGATGTTATCCTGTCCAAAAAGATCGAAGAGGGCAGTGTCCTGAAGACAGAGGAACTGCTTCCCGCGCAGCATTTCACCCAGCCGGCGCCTCACTACACGGAGGCTTCTCTGGTCAAGGCGATGGAGGAGCAGGGCATTGGCCGTCCTTCCACCTACGCGCCGACGATCTCGACTCTTCTGGGACGCCACTACGTTACGAAAGAGGGCAAAAGCCTGTTCGTGACCGAACTGGGATCGGTCGTTAACCGTGTTATGGTCGAGTCCTTCCCGAGCATCGTCGATGTCACATTTACCGCGAATTTCGAGGACCTTTTGGACTCTGTGGAAGAAGGCGCGATCCCGTGGAAGATCGTTTTGGAGAACTTCTATCCGGATCTGAACGAAGCAGTCATTCAGGCAGAACAGGCACAGGCAAAGGTCCAGGTAGCTGACGAGGTTTCTGACGAGGTCTGCGATCTCTGCGGAAGAAATCTGGTCATCAAATACGGCCCGCACGGTAAATTCCTGGCGTGCCCCGGTTTCCCGGAATGCCGCTTTACGAAACCTTTCCTTCAGAGGACCGGTATTCCCTGTCCTAAGTGCGGGAAGGAGATTGTGATCCGCATGTCCCGTAAGGGAAGAAGATATTACAACTGTGAGGGAGCTCCGGAGTGCGATTACATTTCGTTCTCCATGCCTAAGAAAGAAGACAGCGCTTCCTGATAAAACAGCCGCAACCCAACCGGTTCATCCGAAGGTTGCGGCGCTTATTTTTTTGAAAAATCGGTTTATCGTGCGGATTCGGCCGAAAGTAGCGTGAATCGTTGCTAGATTCGTGATTTTGGCTGAAATGCGCGAAAAAAATAAAAATATACTTGCAATTGTGTGAGAATTATGTTATAGTTACGTATAAGGAGTAGAATCTCATAAGAAAAGGAGGTTGCAGAATGAGTGTACAGTTATTAGACAAGACTCGTAAGATCAACAAGCTTTTACACAATAATAATTCCGGAAAAGTCGTATTTAATGATATTTGTGAAGTCCTCAGTGAGATCCTTCATTCAAATATACTGGTCATCAGTAAGAAGGGAAAGGTCCTGGGCGTCGGGATCACACATGAATTCCAGGAGATCGAGGAACTGATCTCGGATCGTGTCGGCGGTTATGTAGATAAAATGCTGAATGAGAGATTGCTTACGGTCCTGTCCACGAAGGAGAACGTTAACCTGGAGACACTGGGCTTCGGCGAAGAATACTCCACGAAGTATGAAGGCATCATTGCCCCGATCGATATTGCCGGCGAGCGTCTCGGAACCCTGTTTATTTATAAAGCGGGTAATCCTTATGACATCGATGATATCATTCTCAGCGAGTACGGCATGACAGTCGTTGGCCTGGAGATGATGCGCTCGGTCAATGAAGAGAACGCGGAAGAAGGCCGTAAAATGGCGGTCGTTAAGTCTGCGATCAGCACGCTCAGTTATTCCGAGTTGGAAGCGATCATTCATATTTTTGACGAACTCGATGGAAACGAGGGCATTCTGGTTGCCAGCAAGATCGCGGATCGTGTCGGCATCACCCGTTCGGTGATCGTAAACGCGCTTCGGAAATTTGAGAGTGCCGGCGTCATCGAATCCCGTTCATCCGGTATGAAGGGAACATACATTAAAGTCCTGAACGATTTCGTATTTATCGAACTGGAAAATGTACGCAATACGATGGCGACATTCCCTGAAAAAGGTTGAAGATAAAAAATTATAGAGAAGATGTTAAAGGCTCCCGGATACCGGGAGCCTTTAAATATGTCATTATGGGAAGAACCGGATGGTTCTTTATTTGGTTTTCCTTACGAGCGAGATCTCGGCATAGTCGCCCAGAATATGGGGCAGGTTGATGATGATACGGATCTCATCCCCTTTGCTGTAGGAAAAACCAGCCGGATAGGAACCGTCCGTGTCAAAATCCGCATTTTGTACCAGTTTATCAAAGTATTCTTCCGATTCGTTTTCGAGATAGGATACTAAGTAGGAGTTATTGATCGCGTTGCTTTCCGTGATCGTGTAGTCCTTGGTCTCGAAAATGCTGCGCTTCAAAGAATCCTTCGAGATCCGGCTGCCCAGACGTATGTTCGTGGAAGTCATCAGGTTGAGATTGTCGGAGAAAGCGATGTTTACGGGCTCTCCGGTTCCCTGATAGGTTCCTTTATAAAGGACGGAATACTGGCCGCGGTACAGGGTGAGAGTCTCATACGTCAGCGTTAGTTTATCGTTTTCCGCATCTTTCACATAATGATCTACAACGGTTTTCATATGGGCATAGAGGGCTTCGTTTGCGAAGGTTTGAGCTTCCTCGTCACCGAGTCCGACGATCTGCGGATAGGTGACGGATATGTTGTGGTCCGTATAGACGGTGTCTCTGGCCTCGAGTTTTACGTTGTTCAAATCTGGACGTCCCATACTGCCTGCTTCGACGGTTATCTCAATGACCTGCGGGGCAGTGGTAGGCGCCGGAGTTTCCTCCGCCTTAGTTGCTTCGGTAGTGACGATCGGTTCCTCGCCGGACGGCTCGGTATTCGCCGGAAGTTGCGGACCGTCGTCCTCGTTAAACAGAGAAGGCTGGGTTTCCAGTGGCTTCTCGGAACGGCAGGAGCAAAGCACTAGACTTCCGATCAGACCGATAAGGATCGGTGTTATCTTTCTTTTTTTCATAATTCCTCCTCAAAAACGCTTGCATTTCCCGGATTCCCGTGGTAAAATGTTAAATTGGCGGCGGTAGCCGCACAAATATCACATATAGGGTAGCGCAGGACGGTGCCTGAGCGGCATGAGCCTGTAGGAAAAAGCGGTCGATGATCTGTTTTCATCAACATGGTTATCTTAGCACATTTTCCCAAGAGTTACAAGCACAGGCTGCGAGGAAGGTCCCTGCGGATACTATATGGAAGAAAAACCAAATCAAAGGAGAAAATGACATGAGTGTTATTTCAATGAAGCAGCTTTTGGAAGCAGGTGTTCACTTTGGACATCAGACGAGAAGATGGAACCCCAAGATGGCTCCGTACATCTACACCGAGCGTAACAGCATCTACATCATCGACCTGCAGAAGTCCGTTGTTAAGGTAGACGAGGCTTACAAGGCAGTTGTAGACATCGTTGCAAACGGCGGCACCATCCTGTTCGTAGGTACGAAGAAGCAGGCACAGGACGCTATCCAGTCCGAGGCAGAGCGTTGCGGTATGTACTACGTTAACCAGAGATGGCTCGGCGGTATGCTGACCAACTTCAAGACCATCCAGAGCCGTATCGAGCGTCTTAAGAAGATCGAGACTATGAGCCAGGACGGAACCTTCGACGTACTTCCTAAGAAGGAAGTTATCAAGTTGAAGGGCGAGTGGGAGAAGCTGGAGAAGAACCTCGGCGGTATCAAGGAAATGAAGAAACTCCCTGACGCTATCTTCGTAGTAGATCCTAAGAAGGAGCGCATCTGTGTACAGGAAGCTCATACACTGGGCATCACCCTGATCGGTATCGCTGATACCAACTGTGATCCGGAGGAACTCGACTACGTGATCCCGGGCAATGACGACTCGATCCGTGCCGTTAAGCTTATCGTTTCCAAGATGGCAGATGCTGTTATCGAGGCTAAGCAGGGCGAGGCAGTTGCTACCGAGGAAGAAGTAGCGACCGATGTAGCTGATGTTGAAGAGGCTATGGCAGCAACTGAGGTAGTAACCGATGTTGAGCAGATGACCGAAGCATAATCCATAAAACAGGAGGATACAGATCATGGCAGCTATTACAGCTTCAATGGTAAAAGAGTTAAGAGAAATGACCGGTGCCGGTATGATGGACTGCAAAAAGGCATTGACCGAGACCGATGGTAATATGGAAGCAGCTGTAGACGTTCTCAAGAAGAGCGGCGCAGTTAAGATGGAGAAGAAGGCCAGCAGAATCGCTGCTGAAGGTATCACCAGAGTTGCTTCCGACGCGAATAACGCAGTAGTAGCAGAGGTTAACTCCGAGACAGACTTCGTTGCAAAGAACGCAGTATTTCAGGAGTTCGTACAGGAAGTTGCAGATAAGGCACTTGCTTCCGGCTTAAACGGCGGCAAGAACGGCGAAGATGTTCAGGCACTTCTGGACGGCGGCCTTCAGGCTGTTATCGCTGAGAAGACCCTGCAGATCGGTGAGAAGCTTTCCTTCCGTAGATTTGAAAGAGTTACCGGTGATATCGTTACTTCCTACATTCACGCAGGCGGTAAGATCGGTGTTCTTGTTTCCGCAAACGGCGCGAACAACGATGCTTCTAAGGAAGCTCTTACAAACATCGCAATGCAGATCGCAGCTATGAGCCCGCAGTATGTTGCAAGAAACGACATCTCTGCTGACGAGGCAGCTAAGCTTAAGGATATCGTTATCGACAGCTCCCTGAACGATCCGTTCACCCTGCCGAAGCCCATCCTTCAGAAGCTCATCGACAAGGCTGTAGCAGATAAGGCTTGGAGCGACGCTGATATCGCTATCTACGAAGAGAAGAAGAGCAACATGAACTATCTTCCGAACTTCCTTTCCGAGGAGGCTAAGGCTTCCCTGGCAGCACTGGCTATGGAGAATAAGTCCGAGTACCTCAGTGATAAGATCTTTAGCGGTCTGGTTGACGGTCGTATCTCCAAGCACATGAAGGAGATCTGCCTTCTGGATCAGGCTTACGTTAAGGCTGAGGACGGAAAGCAGAGCGTTGCTAACTATCTTGCAAGTGTATCGAAGGACATCGTTATCACCAAGTTCGTTCGTTTCGAAGTAGGCGAAGGCATGGAGAAGAAGAACGAAGACTTCGCAGCAGAAGTTGCAGCTCAGATGGGAAAGTAATATTTCCCGGATGATGGTTTAAAAGAGTTAATTGAATCTAGACTAACTTATAGAATCCATGTAATGAGAGAAGGCCGTTAGTGACCTTCTCTTTTTACGTTCTTTGAATGGTTAATAAAATTAACCGACGGTTAAGGTACACCCGCGGCTTGTTATCTTCCAAAATCACCCGGATATGCTATACTGTAATCACGACGTCGATAAACAGGAAAGGACGGATTTGATTATGGATCGTATATTGATCGGTGAGAATATTAAACGGATGCGCCTGCAAAAGGGCGTCACACAGGAGCAGTTGGCCGAAGCGGTGGGCGTTTCCGCAGTTGCAGTCAGCAAGTGGGAGAGAAACGAGACCATGCCCGATATCTCCCTGCTTCCGGGCCTGGCATATTTCTTTCAGGTCTCGATCGATGAACTGATGAGCTACGATGCTGCGAAGGTTCAGCGGGAGATTCGCGCGTTTGTTCAGGAACACACGGAGGCAGCAGAGCGTTACGATCAGAAGAAGTGTCTGGCGCTGTCGAAAGCCGCTTACAAGAAGTATCCAAATGACTATGAAGTTATGGAACTCTACATGTGGGATGTGATCGGGGGCTACGCGGACAATGATCCCGAGGTGGTTTTGATGCATGCAGAGGAGCTGGAGAAGATCACAGACCGGATTCTGGACGGATGCAAGGACAGCTTCATTCGGACGGATGCCTATGTGATGAAAGGAAAGATCCTCCACGCACAGGGGCAGACCGAAGACGCGGCCATGCTGTACCGGGAACAGCTTCCGGACTGGTACCAGACGGCGGGTCAGAAGACGGAGCAGCTTTTCGCGAAGGACAGCCCGGAATTTGCAGATGCATTACGAAAAAACACGGATGAACTGGTGCGCTTTGCGTTAAACAAGCTTTCGAAGGAACTCTGGTTCTGCGGCGAAGGGACTCCTGAAGAAAAGGTACGGAAGGCCGTGCAGATATGCGGAATCCTTAAGGAGTTTCGGTCGGTGCTGGATCCGAAACGTGTGGATCTGTGGATCGACGGCATGGTGCAGGACACCGAGGCGAAGATCACGGCATTTGGCGGAGCAGAGGAAAGACTCATTGACCTGATAAAGACGGTATAACAGACAGCGCCTTAGGCGGCGAATCGTAGTACATTTGCCAGCCTCAGGTGCTTTTCCTATCGGGCCATTTGTGATATAGTATTAATGATATGAACAACAAGGCCTTTTCACCGGCAGGATGGAAGTAGGAGAAAACGGATATGAGTGAAGCACCAAACATAGCAACATCGACCGAATCCGAACGCAGGGAATATATAAAGAATCGGTTTCCTTGCATCTCCGACTGTGATATGTGTGGGTTTTGCGCGGTATTTCATGGGAGGGATCCGGAGTATGTATACGACGATTATATCATCGGTAAACGATCCTTTCAGGAGATCAACGAAGGCTTTCAGAGAGGAAAAAAGGAACAGGTGACGAAGAACTATGATAACACGTGAGGAAGCATTGGAACTTTTGATGAAATATAACAAGGATCCGTTTCACATCCAGCATGCGCTGACGGTCGAGGCGGTCATGGAGTGGTATTCCAGGGAACTCGGCTACGGAGACGAGGCAGGATATTGGGGCATGGTAGGTCTCCTGCACGACATCGATTTCGAACTGTACCCGGATGAGCACTGCCTGAGGGCACCGGAACTGCTCAGGGCAGGCGGCGTCGAGGAGGATATGATCCATGCCGTTTGCTCGCATGGTTACGGCATCGCCGTCGGAAACGGCGTGACGATCGATGTGGAACCGGTTCGTGAAATGGAGAAGGTCCTCTTCGCGGCAGATGAACTCACCGGCCTGATCTGGGCAGCAGCGCTGATGCGGCCATCCAAAAGCACGAAGGATATGGAACTGAAATCCCTCAAAAAGAAATATAAGAGCAAAGGCTTTGCGGCCGGATGCTCCCGCGAGGTCATTGAGCGCGGCGCGGAGCAGTTGGGTTGGGAACTGGACCGGCTCCTGACCATGACATTGCAGGCCATGGCGGAAAATGAAGACCGGATCCAGGCAGAGATCGAAGGCCTTTCCGAAAGCAAGTAAACGGGCAGAAGGTCCTGGTCAGCGGGGAGACACTGCAGTTAAATGACTACAGCAAGCTGGACTGGGAATGGTCCATGTTTGACCCGGACCAGAAAAAGAAACGCCGTGAGACGGTATTCCCCGAAGAGCGCAAGAAAGCGTTTGCGATGGGACAGGCTTTGGCAGAGCGATAACAGTAACACTACGTCCTTAAGAGAGGACCTGTAAACTGACAGACGGAGGAAGACAGGAACATGGACAGGAAGATCGGAATCATCGGATACGGAAGCATGGGGAAAATGATGTTGCAGAAATTCAGCGCATCGGGATTGATAAAAAGCGAAGATCTTCGGATCGCCAACCGGACCATGGCAAAGATCCCGACAGCGCCGGAGAACTATACGATCTGCGCGTCGAACGCGGAGCTGGCTGCTGCTTCGGATATCATTTTCATTTGTACGCATCCGGGCGATATCAAGACCGTGTTGGAGGAGATCGTCGGCGCGGCGAAAGAGGACGCTCTGATCGTTTCGCTGAACGGCAGTGTGCCCTTTGAATCTCTGGCTCGCATCCAAGTCCGGAAATACGCGAAAGTGATCCCGAGCGTGACGGCGGAGATCGACCGGTCGCAGACATTGGTCGCTTATAATTCGGTGGTACCTGCTGAGGATCGGGAAGCATTGACCGCGTTACTGTCCTGTTTTGGCGACGTGATCGAACTGCCGGAAGCGGAGATGGGCATGGGATCCGAACTGGTCAGCTGTATGCCGGGCTTTATCGCATCCATGTTTGACGTGATCTGCAGATCGGCCGAAAAACATACGGCGATCCCGCAGGAGCAGATCATCCGGATGGTTCTGAAAACGCTCTGCGCTACGGGAGAATTGATGCTCCAAAAGGATATGAGCTTTGAACAGGTAGTCGACCGGGTCGCTACAAAAGGTGGAATCACCGAGATCGGTTCACGGGTCATATATGACGGTTTTCCTTCCGTCGCAGACGAAATGTTTGAGAAGACATTAGCGAGAAGAAAAGAGACGGCCGAGGCGGCAAAAAGATCTTTTACAGGGTCCGTTTAGGCTTTTTGAACAGGAAAGCTCAATGTTTTGCAGATGTCAATGTTGACTTGCATTCGTTGGGCTTTCTTTATTGTTTTTAATTGACAAAACGTTTATAATTTACATACGGGATGATATTGACAAAAGGATAAATGAATGCATAAGAAGAGGCCGGAAACAGCCTTGTTTTTGTGCGCATTTTTTCTGAAGATCAAAAAACAGGGGGATCAAAAATGGCAGAAGGAAAGACAATTATGAAAAGAGGCATGCAGTTTGTATTGCTTTTGTTCGGGCTGATCATTTGGATGACGACCGGAACGGTAAAAGCGGAGGCTGCAGATGCCGGGAGTTCGCAAAGCGGGGATTACGGCAGTTTTGTCGATGGTGAACAGGTCATCAAAGATATGATCGAGAAGAACGGAATGGAATCGCATCCGAGGATCATCATGACGGAGGATCGATTTGCAAAAATGAGATCCCACATTGATGATGGCTCGGTGACGGCGACCTTGCTGCAGATGCTGAAAGATCAAGCGGACGGCAAACTCGGCTCGAAGGTCCTTCCTTATGAGATCACGGACGGCATCCGGCTTTTGGAAACTTCCAAAAGAATTCAGCGCCGCGTTGCCGCGTTGGCTTTAGCATACAATATCTTCGGGGACGAAAAGTATGCGAAGCGCGCCTATATGGAATTGGAATCCGCAGCGAATTTTCCGGATTGGAATCCGTCTCATTTTCTGGATACCGCCGAGATGACTACGGCCTTTGCGATCGGTTATGACTGGCTCTATAACTGGATGAATGACAGCCAGAGGGCGGTGCTTCGAAAAGCCATGATCGAAAAGGGCCTGAAACAGGTCCTGCAGGATTATGAGGACAAACCCGCTGACCGCAGCCGTACGTATCGCTGGTATCAGGATTATCCGGGTGACAACTGGAAACTCGTTTGTACCGGAAGTATGAACATGGCTGCGTTGGCGATCGGAGACGAAAAGGATGCGAGGGATCTTGCTGCTAAGGTCCTCACGTATGGTTACAAGGAAGCCTATTCGTTTGTTCGTCGTTCATACAGCAATATAGACGGAGCCTATGCGGAAGGTCTCGGTTACTGGGATTACGCCACCTATTATCTGGGCCTGAATTCGTCTTCGCTGATCAGCGCAACGGGAACGGATTATGGCCTCGCAAATTATGAAGGAGTTCGTAAATCCGCTGATTTCGTCCGTTATATGAGCTCCAACACTCCCAAAACCTTCAGTTTCGGCGATGATCGCGAGAGTCGCGACTCCAGCTGGTCGGTCTTCCTGTGGTTGGGTAAATACTTTGATTCGTATGATATCGCATCTATCCGCCTTAATAAACTAGCAACAGAAGAGTTTAACTATCTGGACGTTCTGTGGATCGAGGAGGATGGATTGTCCAAACCGGTAAATGAGAGAGCGAAGGACTGGGGTGGCGTCGGTTGGTCCTACTCAAGTTTCCGTGACACATGGGATAAGAGCGGAACCATAGCGGCTCTGCATACCGGAATAAACAAATACAAATATCATGGTCATTATGACCTGGGATCCTTCTATATCGAGCATAACGACTCCCGGTTCTTTACCGATCTCGGAAATGAAGACTATGAATTAAAAGACCGTCTGTATTCCTACCGTATCCGCGCGGAGGGCCACAATACGCTCGTGATCAACCCTTCAAGGGAGCTGGATCAGAGTGAGGGCGTAGAGTGTTTCATCACGAGTTACGGGGAGGGCAATGAAGCATACGCCGTCACCGATCTGACTGCTTCCTATAAGGCAAGCGGCGCAAACAGCGTAGTGCGCGGGCTTAAAATGATAAAGGATAAAAAGGCCGTTATCATCCAGGATGAGATCTCGCTGGATAAAGCAGGTGAGATCTACTGGTTTGCCCACACTTCGGGTCAGGTCAGCGTCGCCTCGGACGGCAGAAGCGCGATCGTGACCGTCGGTTCGGACCGCTTGTGGGTCGGCCTCCTGAGTTCGGGCGGTAAATTCTCCGTGATGTCGGCGAAACTGCTTCCTACGTCCCGCCCGGTATCCGGTCAGACGAGCAACAGCGATTACAGAAAGCTGGCGATCCATCTGACCAATACGAAGGATACGACCATCACCGTGGCATGTATCCCGCTGAAAAAGGGAGAAACCAAGCCGGCGTGGACACCGTCCGTAAGCAAGATCGCGCAGTGGGGTGCAGACCGCATTGTCAGCGCGAAAGCCAAATACAACTCGATCACAAAGACTTCCATGCAGGGATTTACCGTAGTGACCACTGCCGACGTGCAGAATCTGATGCTGTATTCGGAAAACCGGCAGGCGTTGGTAAAGACCTGGAAGGCTTCCGAGAGCAGCGTGCTTCAGGCCGATGGCACCCGCCTTTGGTCGCTTCTGCAGACGATCCAAAACCCGGGAAACCGTAAGCTTATCTTCGTCGGAAAAACAGCGAATGCGGGTTCTGAGACGAACCCGGTCACCGTTTCGTTTAAGGTTGAAAAAAGCGGAGTGATCTGTGTTTCTGTTAAACATCCGGTGATAGAGAAGGAGACATCGCAGACATTTACCGTTATGACGACGGCGGATGCGACCCGTTTGGTCTTGTATCCGGAAGATGAAAAGACGGTAGTACATACATGGACGACTTCGAACACGAAGACCAGTGTGAGCGGTAATATCCGTACATGGACGGTGAGCCGGCCGATCGTTTCTCCCGAAAAACGGACATTGAAGTTTAAAGCGGGAACCGCATCGACCCTGTCGACGGCGCAGAGATTTATCGGATTTACGGTTGGCTCTGCAAACGTGCAGGATGTCACGGTCAAATCGTCTACCATCGTAAAGGGAACCGTTCAGACTTTTACGATAAAGACGAACCCGGAAGCGCAGTATGTGATGCTGTATGCGGAAGGCGGGAACCTGGTAAAGACATGGGGACTGAAGGACGCCGAAACGAAAGTAAGCGGCAGCACGCGGACATGGGTCGTTAAACTGGCGATCGGGACTCCCGGAAACAGAGAACTGGTGATCAAGGCCGGAACTTCGCTCGTGCCGTGTAAGACGGGGAAAAAGGTGACTTTTACAGTCACGGCAAAATAAAGATTACCGACTTGAAAAAGCCCGGCAGATATAAGGCAAACGAAAAAGCAACAGTCCAAAACAGAGTCTGTTGTTTTTTTCGCCCCAAAAAACAAAAAAAGTTAAAAAAAGGGGTTGACATATATAGTCAGATGGACTATATTATAAATAGTCAGACAGACTATAAACAGCCGAAAGGAGGAAGATATGTACCAACCGAGTGAAGAAGAACGGGAGTATTTGAAAAATTATCGTCCCGGAGATTATGAACGGCCTTCCGTGACCGTGGATAATGTGATCTTCACGCTGTCGGATAAGCACGAACTCTCCATTTTGTTGATCCAACGCAGGAATTTCCCTTACAAAGGTTTGTGGGCCATCCCGGGCGGTTTCGTCGAGATGACGGAGAGCCTTCTGGAGGCTGCGGCCCGGGAACTGAAGGAAGAGACCGGACTGGAGAACATCCCGATGGATCAGCTGGCGACGTTCGGAGATGTCGGAAGAGATCCGCGCATGCGAGTCATATCCGTTGCGTACATGGCATTCGTCCCGAAGGACTCCTTGAACATCCACGCGGGGGATGACGCCCGTGACGCGGAACTGTTTCGCATCTACCGGAACGAAGAGGGGCTAGTGCTCATCGGAACGCGACACGTTGTGAAGGAGGACGAACTGGCCTTCGATCATGCAAAGGTGATCGAGACAGCGATCCAGCGGCTTAAGAACCGCATCGACTACACGGAGGATGCATTTCACTTTTTGGAAAATGATCAGTCATTTACCATTTACGAGTTAAAGAAGATCTTTGAAACGGTGAAGGGGGAGAACTTAGACGCGGGTAATTTCCGCCGGGATTTCCTGAAGAAATATGTAGACACCGGAAAGGTCGTAGAAACCGGAGAAAAAACATCGGCAAATGGCCGGCGTGCAGCGACTCTGTACCGGAAGGTACGGCAGTAAGAGAAAGGGGAGATTTCTATGAGAAAGCTTTTGATCGTTGTGGACATGCAGAATGATTTTGTAACAGGAGCGCTTCGAAACGAAGAAGCGATCGTCATGGTTCCGAACGCGGTACAGAAGGTCCGCGCGGCAAAAGAGGCCGGAACGGAACTGATCTTTACACGTGACACTCATTTTGAAGACTATATGGAGACCGAAGAGGGAAAGAACCTGCCGGTGCCGCACTGCCTGAAGGGAACCGAAGGCTGGGAGATCATAGACGCTCTGAAGGAGTTTGCCGAGGATGCGAAGATCTTCGATAAAGTCACTTTCGGCGCGCGTGAGCTTGGCGCGTACCTGGCGCAGGAAAATGAGAGAGAAAAGATCGACGAAGTCGAACTGATCGGCATCTGCACGGATATCTGTGTGATCAGCAATGCATTGCTCGTAAAGGCATTCCTCCCGAATACTCCGATCCGGGTCGATGCAGCCTGCTGTGCGGGTGTGACCCCGCAGAGCCATCAAACAGCTCTGAATGCCATGAAGGCATGCCAGATCGCGGTAACAGAGCCGGAAGAAGCGTAAGATGCGATCGTGTGGCCGCCGGCTGGAAACGGAGCCTTTTTCCGGCCGACGGTACAGAACGGACAGAAAGGATGGATGAAACTATGAAACAGATCATTACGAGCTTATTGGAGACCGATCTCTATAAATTCAGCATGGGGCAGGCAATCTATCACCAGTTCCCCGGATATACCACGACCTGGACTTTCAAGTGCCGCAATAAGGACGTACATTTTACGACCGAGATGGTGGAGGAGATCCGCGATCAGATCCGCCGGTATTGTGAACTGAAGTTCACCGAGGAGGAACTTCAGTACCTAAGCAAGATCCGCTGGTTTAAGCAGTCCTACGTGGATTTCCTGCGGCTGTGGCACCCTCGGTTTGAGGATTTCACTATTACCAATGATGCACAGTGCGGCCTGTCCATCGAGACGAACGGTACGTGGCTGAACACCTCTATGTACGAGATCCCGACGCTGGCCATCGTCAATGAGGTCTATTTCCGCATGCAGTTTGATTACGACCGTCTGATGGAGAGCTTTGAACGCCGCTTGAAGGAGAAGATCGGCTGGTTAACGAGCGGGCGTTACTACCTGTCCGCGTTCAGTGAGTTCGGACTTAGACGAAGACTTTCCGCCGAGGCGCAGGAGCTGGCTGTGAAGACATTGGCCGAAACGATGTTCCCGACCGGTAAGGACGAAAACGGAAAGCCCCTGTTCACGAATTTCGTGGGAACTTCGAACGTTTACCTGGCCATGAAATACAACGTGAAGCCCATGGGAACCATGGCACATGAGTGGATCATGTGCGTGGGTCAGGGCAATCACAAACACAACCCGGCGTACTCCAATTTCTACGCGATGGAGGCCTGGGTAAAGGAATACAGTGTGTTAAACGGTACCGCATTGACCGACGCCATCACGACCGACTGCTTCCTGAAGGATTTCGACCTGACCTATGCGACGCTGTTTTCCGGCGTGCGCCACGACAGTGGCGACCCGTACGAGTGGGGTGAAAAGATCCTGAAGCACTATCAGGAACTGGAGTTAGACGCAACGCAGAAGACCCTGCTGTTCTCCGACAGCCTGGATTTCGGACGCGCAGACGCTCTGTACCGCCACTTCAACGGCCGTGCGAAGGTTGCGTTCGGCATCGGCACCTACCTGGCGAACGATACGGACGAAAACGCGCTGAATATCGTCATGAAGACCACCTTCTGCAACGGAATGGACGTGGCGAAGATCTCGGATACACCCGGTAAGGGAATGTGTAAGAACCCGGCCTATGTCGAGTATCTGCAGCGTAGCATTGACTGGCGGATGGAGCATGAATAGGAGGAAAAGACCATGACTTTAAAAACATTTGACGCGGAAAAAGAGATCGAGGGGATCGTTGCGTGGATCCGGGAGTGGTTTGCGGACAATGGTCCGAAGGCGACGGCCGTGATCGGCCTGTCCGGGGGCAAGGACTCCACCATTGTGGCGAACCTGCTGGTGCGGGCACTCGGTAAGGAGCGCGTGGTCGGCGTGCTGATGCCGAACGGAGTACAGGCGGACATCGCCGACTCCCTGGAGGTGGCACAGAGCCTCGATATCAAATACTATGTGGTGAATATAGCGGATGCAGTAAACGGACTGACGAATACATTGACCGCGCTGGACGGCTTCGCTCCCACGAAGGATATGGAGATCAACATCCCGCCGAGGATCCGTATGACTACACTTTATGCGGTAGCCCAGGCGCAGCCCATGGGCGGCCGTGTGGTAAACACGTGCAACCGCTCCGAGGACTACATCGGTTATTCGACGAAGTACGGTGATGCGGCCGGCGATTTCAGCCCGTGCGCAAATTATACCGTAACGGAGATGCTTCTGCTCGGCGCTAAGCTGGGCATTGCGTCCCATCTGGTGCATAAGGCGCCGTCGGACGGCCTGTCCGGCATGACGGACGAAGAGAAGATCGGTTTCACCTATGATACTTTGGACCGATATATCCTGACCGGTGAGTGCGAGGATGCGGCGCTTAAGGCGAAGATCGACCGCATGCATGTGTTGAACCTGCACAAATTAAAAACGATTCCGACCTATTCCAGAGCCTGAACGTCTGAAAAACAGAGGCTTTGAGGGCCGAAACGAAGCGAATCCATACAACTTGAGAAAACAGCCGATATGATGCGAATATCGGCTGTTTTTTCATGCATTTTGCCATGAAAACCAGGGCAAAAGTCCCTTTATAGGCATTTCTTACGATCTTCTTACGGGGCCAAAAAACTTGAAAAAAAGGCTTGACATTTCAGTTTCTTTCGGCTAACATATTAAACGTGAAACACTTAAACATACATTTAAGTGTATGCAATTCAAGTATTATATGTTTTCAAAGATCAAAGCGAACGGGCCCCGCGGATCCTTTGGGACGGATAGGAGAGAAGAATGAAAATAGTTGAGATCAGTCATGTTTCCAGAATTTACAAGGTTGGAGACCATGAACAGAAGGCACTGGATGACGTAAGTCTGGAACTGGAAAACGGGAAGACCATCGTGATCCTCGGTCCCTCAGGCGCCGGCAAGTCCACGCTGCTGAATATGCTGGGAGGTCTGGACAGTCCTACCTCCGGTACGATCAAGATCAAAGGAAAGGATATTTCCACTTTGAACGCCGATCAGTTAGCAGAGTATCGGGCTTCCGGCGTCGGTTTTATTTTCCAGGCATATAATCTGATCCCGACTCTGACCGTTTTGGAAAATGTCGCTCTGGTAAAAGAGATTGCAAAGGATCCGCTGTCCAGCCATGACATGCTCCGCGAAGTCGGACTCGGCGAGCATATGTATAAGTTCCCGGTAGAACTCTCCGGCGGCGAGCAGCAGCGTGTGTCGATCGCGAGAGCATTGACCAAAAACCCGGACATCCTGCTGTGCGATGAACCGACCGGCGCGCTCGATACCGAGACCGGTGTCATGGTGCTGAAACTGCTGCAGAGCATGGCACGTGAGCATGGAAAGACGACGATCATCGTAACGCACAACCAGAACATCGCGAAGATGGCCGACGTGGTGGTGCACGTTAAAAACGGTAAGATCAAAGAAGTGATCAACAACGATAAGCCTTTGGCGGTCGAAGAAGTGGAGTGGTAGTATGTTATTTAAGAAACTCATTCGTACCATCGGACGCTATAAGGCGCAGTTCATCTCCATGATCATCATGGTTGCTTTAGGCGTCGGTATATTCCTCGGTTTCAACATCGAGTGGAAGACTCTGGAAGTCAATGTAGCGAAAGCATTTGAAGACACCGGTTTTGCGGATTACCGCATCGTGAACGAGCTCGGTTTTTCCGAGGAAGACCTAAAGAAGGTGGAGCAGATCGAGGGCGTGGACGCCGCATCGCGTTTCCTTTCGGTCAATGTCCCCCGGAAGGATGACGAAGACATCGTCATGCTGACGGTGAGTGAGAATATCGCTGTATCCGGATTTAAGGTTCTGGAAGGTACGGCATACGATCCGGAGGATACGGAAGGCCTGTGGATCTCCGAGCGGTATGCAAAACAGAACGGCCTGTCGGTCGGCGATACGTACACGATGGTGTATAAGAATATCGAGTTTTCCGGCCCGATCCGCGGCCTGGTAAAATCCGGCGAATACATGATCTGCCTCGTAGAAAAGGCACAGATGATGCCGGATCATGAAAAGAACGGTTTCGTTTACGTTTCCCCGGCGTACATAAAGGCGAAGATCGGCATGACGTTCTATCCGCAGATCCATGTGCGCAGCAGCCTTCCGAAAGAGACCATGATTGAGCGCGCGGAAGCGGCGCTCGGGAAGTCCTACATGATCGTGGATAAGGAGCTTGTGACCAGTTATTCGGAAGCACACGGCGAGATGACCGAAGGAAAGACCATGGCAGCCCTGCTTCCCGTGATCTTCCTGGCCATCGCCATCCTGACCATGATCACGACGATGCACCGCATCAGCATCTCCGAGAAAACGCAGATCGGTACCTTGAAGTCGCTGGGCTTTAAAGACCGCCGGATCCTGCGCCACTATGCCGCCTATGGCCTGTTCATCAGCCTTTGCGGAACCATCCTCGGTGTAGCTGTGGGCCTGGGAGTCGGTTACTTCTTCGTAAATCCGAATTCGGTCATGGGCGATTATCTGGACATGGAGCACTGGGAGCTGCACATGCCGCTGTGGAGCATTGCCGTCGTGATCGCGATCAATGTAGTTCTGGTGCTGGCAACGCTGTATTCGGTGTCTTCCATGATGAAGGGAACCGCGGCGGAAGCCCTGCAGCCCTACGCCCCGAAGGCCATGCGCCGTATGTGGATCGAGAAGAAGAAAGTCTGGAAGAACCTTTCATTTGCCACCAAGTGGAATGTCCGGGACATCCTGCGGCACAAATCGCGTTCGTTCATGACGCTGTTCGGTATCGTCAGCTGCATGCTGATCCTGATCGCGTCCTTTGGTATCAATGATACGCTGAACAGTTACATCGATGATTTCTTTGAGAATTCGATCTGTTATAAAACGAAGATCGTTCTGGATACAGAGACGGCCGGCGATGCGGATGTGGAAGCACTCATTGACCGGTACGAAGCGGACTGGACCTCAAGCATGGGCATCCAGATCGGGGAAAATACCTACGCGATGGAGATCTACAGACTGGAGCACGACTACTTCCGCTTCGTCAAAAACCACGGCGAACACATCGATCTGCCGGACGACGGCGTCCTGATCTGTGAACGTATCGCGAAAAAAGAAGGCCTGAAGGTAGGCGACACCTTTACCGTTTCGGTGTACGGAACGACGGAAAAATACGAACTGAAGGTCGCCGATATCGCGAAATCGATCGCGGAAAGCGTCATGATGAGCGACACATATGCAGAGAAACTCGGGGTACAATACCGGGTCACGGAACTGTTTACAAACGAGACCGAGATCGAAGAGAGCCCGATCATTTCATCGACCCAGACGAAGCAGGCGCTTCTCGATACCTTCAAAAGTTTCTCGGAACTTATGAATGTGATGATCGTTATGTTGGTATTCATTTCCGTTCTGCTGGGCATCGTCGTTTTGTATAACCTCGGCATTATGAGTTATGCGGAGCGTTACCGTGAACTGGCGACGCTTAAGGTCGTAGGCTTCAAGGACCGGCACATCAGCCGCATTCTGATCGACCAGAACCTGTGGATGACCATCCTGGGTGTGCTCCTGGGCATACCGGCCGGCATTGGTGTTTTGAAGATCCTCCTCGTAATGCTGGCATCGGACTACGAGCTTACGTTGACGATCAGCTGGCTGACCTATGTGATCGCAACTGCGCTTACCTTCGGCGTTTCGTTTATCGTCGGTGTGATGGTGAGCCGTAAGAATAAAAATATCGATATGGTCGAGGCACTGAAAGTCGCCGAATAAATCGACAAATAATTCCAACAAGCCCCCGTGTTCTTCTTGTAAAACACGGGGGTTTGTGTTAAGATGAAAAAAGAGTGTATCCCCCGATCGAGAGGGGAAAACGAAGCGCTTCGGAAGGCCGGGGCGTACTATGTGTTAAAGATAAGTGAGGTAGGATATGGCCAGACCAGCAGGTAGAGGAAGTAGTTTCGGCGGTAGCGGAAGCGCAGGCGGACGTAGAGGCAGCGGCCTTGGCAGCGGAAGCGTCGGGCGTGGGAGCAGCCATCATAGCAGCGGAAGCAGCCATCATAGCAGTGGCGGTGGTTCTTACGGCGGAGGCGGACGCAGACCCATGTCACGCGGCGTGAAAGCCGGCGGTGGCGGCGGTGTGCTCGCTATTATCATCGCAGTGATCTTCATGTTTATGAGCGGCGGTGATGATGACGGCGGCGGTAGCGGCGGCATTACCGGCCTGATCGGCGGCGGTTCTTCCGGCGGCGGTGGCGGCGTAGTCAGCGGCGAGACAACGAATACATCGACCATCGATACCAGTGTAGCTTCCGGCTCACGTAATAAGCGCACCGTGATCAAGGGCAACGGAAACGATATCGTGACCCTGATGGTCTATATCTGTGGTACGGACCTGGAGTCCGAGGCCGGCATGGCTTCGAATGACATCGTGGAGATGACGAAGGCGAAACTGTCGGATAAGGTGAATATCATCATTTGCACCGGCGGCGCGAAGAAGTGGCAGATACAGGGTATCAGCAACTCCGTGCATCAGTTCTACAAAGTGGACAGCAGTTCCGGACAGTTGGTTCGTCTTGAGGATAATCGTGGCAGCAAGCCCATGACCGACCCGGCGACATTGACCGATTTCATCAAGTACTGTGCGCAGAACTACCCGGCGAACCGTAACGAACTGATCCTGTGGGATCACGGCGGCGGTTCCGTTACCGGTTTCGGCTACGATGAAAAGAACGGCAACGGCGACTCTATGACGCTGGCCGGCATCAATACAGCACTTAAGAATGCAGGCGTTACCTTCGATTTCATCGGTTTCGATGCCTGCCTGATGGCGACGGCAGAGACCGCACTGGTTCTGGATAATTATGCCGACTACCTGATCGCGTCCGAGGAGACCGAGCCCGGCATCGGCTGGTATTATACCAACTGGCTGACGAAGCTTTCATCGAATACGTCCATGGCTACGACCGAGATCGGAAAGAATATCATCGACGATTTCGTTGCTGCGTGTGACCGCGAGTGCAATGGCCAGAAGACCACGCTGTCCATCACAGACCTGGCAGAGTTCTCCAACACCGTTCCTTCGAAGCTTTCGGCATTCGCCCGTAGCGTCAGCGACCTGCTGGGTAAGGAAGAGTATGAGAAAGTATCCGACGCCCGTTCGAAAGCGCGCGAGTTTGCCACCAGTTCGAAGATCGACCAGGTCGATCTCGTGAACCTCGCGAACAACATCGGCACTTCCGAAGCGAAAGCGCTCAGTTCTGCGATTCAGGGAGCGGTAAAGTATAACAAGACGTCCTCCAACATGAGAAACGCGTACGGCATCTCGATCTATTTCCCGTATAAGAAGGCGAAACAGGTCGATGCAGCGTGCCGGACTTATAACCAGATCGGTATGGATGCCGAGTACACCAAGTGTATCAAGACATTTGCCAGCCTCGAGACCAGCGGCGTCATTTCGTCCGGCGGTTCCGGTTCCATTTTGGACTCCCTGTTTGGCGAGGGCGAAGAGTCTTCCTCCGGTGATTCCGGCATGATCGAGGACCTGCTGAGCATCTTCATGCGAAACGGCGGCTCCGGCTCTAATAAGGTGCGCGGTCTGGATGAAAACAACATCGAGTTTTTGAAGGACAGCGGCATGAGCACGTCGCAGATTAGCTCGTACATTGCCCAGCATCACTTTGATACGAAGTACTTAAACTGGGTCGAAGAAGACGGCAAGTACCTGATCGACATGCCTGACAAGCAGTGGGACATGATCCATCTTGCAGATAAAAACGTGCTCTTGGACGACGGCGAGGGTTATATCGACCTCGGTTTGGATAACCTTCTTGATTATGATGAGAAGGACCGTATGGTAGCGAACACGGAAGTCCGGTGGATCGCCCTGAATAATCAGGTCGTTCCTTACTACCACACAGAGACTTTGATGGACGGGGATGATGTAATCGCGATCTACGGTTACATCCCGGCGCTGCTCACCAACAGTGAGGTAGAAAAGGAGCGCGTTCAGTTGCTCGTGGAATTCCCGGACGGAACTGCTCCGGGACGCGTAGTCGGCGTGCTGCGTGACTACCAGAACGGCGAGACCGAAGCCATCGCGAAGAGCGAAACCGGACTGGCTACCGGTGACAAACTCGACTTCGTATGCGATTACTATTCCTACGAGGGCGAATATCTGGACAGCTACATGTTCGGCGATCCGATGACCGTGACCGATCCGGCGAACATGATATTGACCGACTGGAAGATCACAGACGCGACCGTAAAGATCACCTATGTATTTACCGATATGTATCAGCAGGAGTACTGGACACCTGCCATCATGAAAAAATCATAAATCGGACAGTAAGGGGGCTTACTTTGGAACGAAAAGGAAATTCGGATGAGATAACCAGAAGATATTTTGATTCGATCCTGTTGGAGACCCGGTATATGGACGCGGATCTTCCTTCCACGAAGCGTATGCTTTGGGGGCGGGAGATCCAAACTCCGATCATGACAGCTGCGCTGTCGCATCTTCACGATATCTGTGAGGATGCGATGGCGCAGTATGCTATCGGGGCCAGAGACGCCGGGACGATCCACTGGTACGGAATGGGCAGCGACGAGGAGCTCGAGCACATCATCGCGACCGGCGCGCCGACGATCAAGATCATCAAACCGCACGCGGACGATGCGGAGGTGTTCCGCAGGATCGCACACGCGAAGCAGGCGGGGGCTTTTGCGGTTGGCATGGATGTGGACCACAGTTTCTCCGGCCGCGGTACGTACGATCATGTGCTGGGCTTTGATATGAAGCCGAAGAGCAGTGAGCAGCTCGCCGCGTTCGTGCAGGCAGCAGCGCCGCTTCCGTTTATCGTGAAGGGCGTGCTCAGCGTGGCCGATGCGGTGAAGGCGCAGAAGGCAGGTGCCGCAGGCATTGTCCTGTCACATCACCATAACATGATGGAATACTCGGTGCCGCCGCTCATGGTACTGCCTAAGATCCGTGCTGCCGTGGGAGCGGATTTCCCCATTATCGTCGATTGCGGCATTGTCAGCGGCATGGACGCTTATAAGGCACTGGCGCTCGGCGCGGACGGGGTTTCCGTGGGACGGGAACTGATGAAGCCGCTGAAGAACGGCGGGCAGGCGGTGGCCGACCGCATCCGCGACATGACGGCTGAGCTGGCTTCCGTGATGGCGCGCACAGGCGTGAAGGACTTGTATTCGTTCGATCCTTCTGTGCTGCACTTTTGGAACGTTTGATTTGATTTAAGAAAGGCCACTCAAACCGCCTGAATATGCTCAGATCGCGTTTAGAGGGCCATATAGGGGGTTTTATGCGATTAGGTAAGTTATGCACTTAGTTATGAAAATGCCGAAAAATGGGTAGATCTGCACCAAAAATGCGGCTGCCGCACCGTAGCCTTTCCTCTGGATTGCACTGCGGATGAAAAAACGATCGAAGCGTACGCGAAAGCGGCGCGCGATGCGGACCTGACCATCGCCGAAGTCGGAGTGTGGCGCAACATGCTTTCGTCCGATTCGAAGGTGCGGGAAGAAGTATTTGAGTATACTGTGGGCCAGATCCGAATGGCAGACGCCATCGGGGCACGCTGCGTGGTCAATGTTGCCGGCGCGCCCTATGGTGATCGTTGGGACGGTGGCTACCGCCAGAACTTCACCGAAGAAACGTGGAAACTGACTGTGGAGATCATTCAGAAGATCATTGACACCGCAAAGCCGAAGAAGACGAAGTTTTCCATCGAGCCCATGCCGTGGATGATACCGACCGGGCCGGAGGAATACCTGCGCCTGATCGACGCAGTGGACCGCC
>ONPC01000058.1 GCA_900319565.1 uncultured Eubacteriales bacterium
GGCTAAAAGTGACGTTTTGCCGTTTATACACGATCCCGGATCTCTGGACATTTGGAGCAAAGATTTTTTCTGTGCCATAACGGAAGCTCTTACTGTACACTAAATATTTTAAGCCCCGCTTAACCCGCGTTTAAGAAATACTCCCTTTTCTTTTCTTTCGAAATGCCCTATAGTATAGACAGGCGCATAGCCTCAAAGTCAAGGCATTCGTTGAGAACTTCCGTAGTTTATTATGCAAGTTCTCAACAGTAATTCTTTTCCAGACGATACCTGGCGCTTATAGAAACGATATAAAAGTGATCCGGATCATCCGGGAAATAAAACAAAGTAGTGGACATCCTTTTGGATGTCCACTATACTATATATAGTATTTGGCTGCGAACCATCAGTTGGCACTCCGGGGGATCATTCGGCAGTAGCGACAGACTACAAATAATAATCTCTCCGCGCTATATTAACATGCGGAGAGATATAACAAAAATTTAACTTGGTGAAAATGATGGATCTTTTATTCTTCGTCGCCACCTTCAGCATCAACCTCAGCATCAATCATAGCTTGGGTTTCAATGGCTATCTCGCGATAAGAGCCTAACAGATTGGAGATGAACTCTCTTGTTGTTAAGTTGCCATCTTCGTAGATCTCAACGGTATTGCCCGCTTTGGTTAGCTCGTCATAACATCTTCTGACTCTGCGTAAGCCGGCATCATCCGTGTATTCACAATCAAATACAAATTGCCGTGTATCTATGGCTGTCTTAATCTCGGATATGGAGATGGGGTTGTACTTTCTGAGAATAGAGATATATTTTGCCATAGAGGTGGGTGTCTTGATTTTTAGTCCGATTTTTCCAGGGATGAATTCCATATTGGTTCCTAAATATGACATTTTTACAGATGCTTTTTTATCCATCATAGTTTCCACCCATTTGTTTCGGCTTCGTCAATCCGAAATTATTCACCATTTATACTCGGGTGATATACCAAAGAGGATACCGTTTGCTTCTAACGCCTCCTTGACTATACGGATATCGGTAGCTGGCATAGGATAAAGTTCAAATCCCTCGTTTTCAATCAATTCTAATGCGAGCTTCTTGTCACAGCGACATAAACGGGCCGCAAATTCAGCTTTTTCTTCTGTGGTTATCTTTTGTGGCTCAATTCTTATCACATATAATGTCTTGTCATCAGTTATAGATATAGGCTTCTCCTTGGAAAGATCCGGTTTTGTGCTGATAAGTTTATTAACCCACCTATCAATATCCTCTCTTTTATCATCAATGTTATATTCTGGAGACGCAAAAAGTTGTTTTACCTCAAGTCCATCAAAGTTTGTCCACCATTTAGGTATTGTAACATTTATATGTGAATACCTCCTACAGGAACTGCACCATATCCAACTACCGCCCCCGGTCGACATCTCACTATACCTATACATCAATAAATGAACACTGCTTTTTCCACAAATAGGACACTTTTTGGGATATGTACCAGTATCCAAACCTTCAATTTGTGTTAAACTATCATCATCTTTCCACATATCATTTTACTCCTTCGATATATTCTTGTAATGTATCTCTAGCGTGATAAGCTGTATCTTCTGGAGCATTACCGCCACGAAGAAAACTTCTTGCGTGATTAAGTTCGTGTGCTAGGGTATTTGCTAATTGCTTTTCACTACACTTCCCCGCGGTAATAATCTTGTTTTTAAAGTTCCTATTTTTATATGTATTATAGCATATCCGGAACTTGATTTCAAAGTTCGCGAACTTAACAGGTTGTGAAAAAAGTTAAAAAAGTTACAATAGAGCTGTAAGTATTTCGAAAAACCGGGGAGTAGATAAGTGAGGAGGGCATGAGAGGCCGTCCATAGAAGAGGGAGGACAGAGAAAATGTTGCAAGATGAGCAGATCATCGATCTGTATTTTGATCGGAATGAGCGTGCGCTGACGGAGACGTCGGATAAGTACGGGAATTACTGCCGACAGATCGCGCGGACCATATTGAATGATGAGGAGACTGTGAAGGAGTGTTTCAATGACACGTTGTTTCACAGTTGGAATACGATGCCGCCGATGCGGCCGAATTGCCTGAAGACGTTCGTGGGTAAGATCACGCGTAACGTGTCGCTGAAGCGTGTGCGCAATGCGCTGGCGGTGAAGCGTGGCGGCGGTGAGGCGGTGATCGCCATTGACGAGCTGCAGGAGTGTATCCCGGATCGTACCGCGCACAGCGCGGATCAGATCGAGGAGAATATGGTGATCCGGGAGGTGTTGGATCGTGTTCTGGTCGAGCTTCCCGCGCAGCATCGCCGTATCTTCGTGCGCCGTTACTGGTACTGCAGTTCGATCGAGGAGATCGCAAAGGCACTGGGCATCACGGTGAATAATGTCCACGTCAGCCTGTCCCGCGCGCGGAATAAGCTGAAGGTGGCCCTGGAAGAAGCGGGGGTGACATTATGACGATACATATTACGAAAGACAGCCTGATGGACTACATCAGCGAGATCCGGGATGCATTTATCCTGGAAGCAGAATATACCGAAGAGGAATTGAAGCGCCTGAATGCGTCGGAGATCGACAAGACGGTTGGTTCTTCAGCGGTAAATGAAAACGCAAATACGAAGGACGAACGCATCCGTGAGTACTTCCCGACGCAGGCGGACGTAGAGGAAGATGAGCCGGAGTTGAAGCCTACGGCGGCGCCGAAGCGTAAGGTTGCAAACGTCATCTGGATCACCATGGGCGTTGCATTGGCCGCAGCAGCGATTTTACTGTTCGTATTCCTGTGGAACCCAGACCGGAGCGATGTGGTTACGACGACGGAGGAAACGACGACGGAGGCGGAGATCGCAACCGAGGCGGAAACCACAACCCAGGCGGAAACCACCACGGAAGAGGCCGTGAAAGAGGATTCTCTGGAACAGATAAAGAAAGCCGCGATTGGAGACTATATCAAGTTTGGATCTTATGAGCAGGACAACAACCTCGAGAACGGGCCGGAAGCGATCGAGTGGCTGGTTCTGGATCGAGAGGAAGATAGTTTGCTCGTGATCAGCCGGTACGGCCTGGATTGCCACCCGTATAATACCGAGTTGGCGGACGTCACCTGGGGCACTTGCTCGTTGCGAAACTGGCTGAATGGAACGTTTTATGATGCCGCATTCGGAGCGCAGGAAAAGAGTCTGATAGCGGACACTACGGTTTTGGATGATGTTACGTACGACGTTCGATTTACGGATTACTACAAACCGTGGTATTCGGAGAGTGCGACTACGGATCGTGTGTTCATATTAAGTAACGGTGAAACGCGGCGGTTCCTGGCAAAGAGTGAAGACAGGGTTTGTCAGGGGACAGCGTATAGCCACGCGCAGGGCGTATCCCTGAATGAAGACTCCTCCTGTTGGTGGTGGACACGAGGGGCGAATTCTTGGTCATATAATAATGTGATGCCTTTCAAAAATGACGGCAATACCGACAGCGGCGTCTCTGTCAACCTGTCAATAACGGCAGTTCGCCCAGCCATGTGGATAAATCTGCACACGGATGGCGGTCAGGAGGCGACCGCGCCGGCGGTAGTGACGCCCTCGGAAGCGCCAGAGAAAACAGCAATCAAGAGCAACGCGAAAGTCGGTGACATCATCACCTTTGGTTCTTACGAGCAGGATAATGATCCTTCGAACGGATCGGAAGCTATCAAGTGGATCGTCCTAGATAAGGTGGAAGATCGCGCACTCGTGATCAGCCTATACGGCTTGGATAGCCAGCCATATAATACCAAGCCTAAGTATGTTACATGGGAAACTTGTACCTTACGAAACTGGCTGAACAGCACCTTCTACGACAAAGCATTTTCCGCTGAAGAAAAGGGCGCGATCATCCTCTCAGAAATCACGGGCGGGGACAGTTCGTCAGATGATGTTCCGGTGGGCGCTTCGACCGAGGACAATGTGTTTCTGCTGAGCATCGACGAGGCGGAACGGTATTTTAAAGATGACGCCTTTAGACAGTGTTCAGGGACGAAATACTGTTTCGCACAGGGCGCGTATCGATCAGCGGGAAATATATGTTGGTGGTGGCTACGGGGGCCAGGATACGATTCTGCCTCAGGTGCGGACGTGCTGACTGACGGCCGAACCAACTCCCTTGGCGGTGAAGTGAATAGCAGAACGGGGGCTGTCCGCCCGACCATGTGGGTACGACTGGCACCAGATGGCAGCCAAGAGGAGACTACGACACCGCTTGATACACTAGCAGAAACGACGGATAGTGTCGACATGAATCGAGAAGTGATTATCTTCGGATCTTACGAGCAGGATAACAACCTCGAGAATGGACCAGAGGACATCGAGTGGCTAGTTCTGGATAAGCAGGAAGATAAGGTACTTGTGACCAGCCGGTATCTGCTAGACTGTCAGGCATATCATACCAAGTACGAGGATGTTACGTGGGAAACTTGTTCTTTGCGAGAGTGGTTGAACAGCA
>ONPC01000254.1 GCA_900319565.1 uncultured Eubacteriales bacterium
ATATTGAACTGCTTTGCATATGCCTGCAGCACCTGATCCCAGCCCTCGATGCATACTACCGCGATCGCATCGATCTGCGGGTGATGCTCAAAAGCTTCCAGTGTGTAAACGATGACCGGTTTTTCATTCACTGTAAGGAACTGTTTCGGTATATCCTGACGCATCCGGTTGCCCGCGCCTCCTGCGATGATCAGTGCGATAATCTTTGTTGAATCACTGCTGTTTGTTTTCATCGTTAAACTCAATCTCCCAGTTATCCAAATGCGTTTTTCCGGATTCTTCTGCTTCTTTCGGTATAGTCATGTAGTCGCCGTACAGGTTCGACAAGTATCTGTCATAGCCGATCGGCACCGGTAGTTTCCGATCGCGGAAAGGAACATACTTGACATCGTCAAAAGCAGAGCGCTCGATCGTCTCCTTCTCCCAATAATGAAGGGCCAAACTTACCGCAGCATATTTGGAGCTGTTAAAATCATAGGATCTGGCAATGTTATTCTGGCGTTTGGATATCTTATACCCATTTAAAAAGAACAATACTTTTCCGAGGATCTTCTTGATCGTAACGTACTTTTCATTCTCGTAAAACGCTTTGCGCCTGCTGATATTCCTCAAAACATCCAGGAATTTCAGCCGTTTATAAAAGATCTTGCGGCCGAAAGCAGAAGCGGGAAGCCCATCGATCGGATAGATATCGATCATTACTCCCTTGTCGACCTCTTTCGTCATCTTGGCAACGATCTTGGTGTTCAGATCCCATACCTGTGAAAACGGTCTGACCCACTCTTTATTGGTCCGCAAGGAGCCAACCTTGTATTTCCCGCGAAAAGCTTTCCCGAACTCCCGGATAAATCTTTCATAATCCGGACGGGGGAACATGAGATCCGCGTCGTCATCCCAGGGGATAAAGCCATTATGACGAACCGCGCCCAGGCAGCTGCCTCCGGAAAGGAAATACCTTATGTTGTTCTTTTTGCAGAAATCGTCGATATCGCAGAGCATATCATAGGTTATGTCCTGCATTTTTTTTACGGTGGGATTGATGGTGTACATATCTCTTCCCCTTATTGCTTGAAATGTCTTTATCAGGATCTGGCTTTCAACATAGCCTCAAGATGCGTAATATCTTCCTGTGTAGTCAGCCGGATATTGGTCTCGGAACCATTGGCAAAATGCATTTCGTGTCCCTGGGCTATGGCCAGTACATTGGTCGCGCCGATATTGCGAAGTTGTTCCTCGGTAGCATTATCCAGTATGGATAATATCGTTCCCAAACGATAAGCATCCGGTGTCTGGACGCGAACCAGTTTTTTGTGATCCGTGAATTCGGTGGAGCACTTCGGATCATTCGCGCTGATCACAGCGATTTCATCTGTGCAGGGGATCGCCGCAACTGCCATTCCATGCAGTTTGCACTCAACCAGAACATCCGAAATGATCTCTTCGGAGATCAGCGGCCGGTTTGCATCATGGATCAATACGATGTCATTGGCATCGTATTCATCACGAAGGGAATATACCCCGTTCTGAATGGATTTCAGTGATGTCTCACCGCCCTCGACGATCTTAACGAGTTTACTGATCCCGTAATTATCTGCGTACATCTTAAGAATATCGCTCCATCCCTTAACGCAGACCACAACGATCCGGTCAATCCCGGGATGCCGCTGAAACGCCTCCAGCGTATAAATGATGATCGGCTTTCCTCCGACCGTAATAAACTGCTTAGGCACTCCGGCTCCCATTCTGGAGCCGATTCCACCGGCTTTGATGATTGCAATGTTCATTTAGAGAATATCCTCCTTTTATCTTTTCACGATACGCGCGGCCTCGAAATTCAGGCCAACATGTCGTCGATACCCGCATCCAGATCGTACTGAACCTTCCAGCCCAATCCCTGCAGTTTCTGCGTATCCAGAACCAACTGCGTGGTCTTCAGGAATACTGTGTTCTGAGGCTTCGTGGTCAGATCCACAATAACTTTCACGCCGCCCTTTTGCGCCAGTTTCTCGGCATATTCGCGAAGCGTCACTGCATTGTTCATGTCTCCGATGTTATATACCTCTCCGCTTTCGCCTTTTAACAGTGCAAACAGCATGCCGGAAATACAGTCCTTGACGTAGCAGTAGGATCGAATCTGCGACCCCTCACTGTACATAACGATATCTTCATGATTTAATACCTGACGCAGGAAATAAACATCCGCTCTGGTATTGGTATCAATAATGTCTTTTCCGTAAATGAATGCAGGGCGTACCACAACGACATCCGTTCCATACTGCTTCTTAAAGCTTTGAGCCAGTGTTTCGGAAGCACGTTTGCTCTCCGGATAACAAGCACGGAAACGGGAGAAATGCACTGTGCCGGGCATGTCTTCCGTAAAGATCGGAATGCCCTCGAAGTTTTCACCGTAGACCTCCGAACTGGATACGAAAAGGAAACGGCACTGCGGGTGCAGGCGGCAGTATTCCAACATGTTTAATGTTCCCAGAAAGTTGGCCTTCATAATATCTACCGGTGTATTATTCATAGCGCCCGGATATGCAGAACTGGCCGCATGGATCATATAATCGAACTCAATTCCTTCCGGAAGCGGATCGATAACATCCTGAACCATGAGACGAAAAGCCGGGTTCGACAACCACTCCGTAAATCTCTTCTCACCCTTTTCGCGGTTTCGGCACAAGGCATATACGGTAACGCCGAGCCCCAGGCTCTCATTGCACTGCAGAATGCAGTCTACCAATGCAGACGCGATCATACCATTTGCGCCCGTAACCAGCACGGACTTGTTCTTTAATTTTATCCAAGGCAGATCCAGTGCTGTCATTTCTTTGTAATTCATGATCGAACTCCTTTTATGATCTTTTTTGCAACTTCATTTGTCAAACGCATCGCCTAGATCCAACTCCAGGAATGCATGTCTTTCCCTCGTGCTTTCCGGAGGTAACTGCATATATGTATCGCCGTAACGCTTCTTCATAATGCGGTGGACACCAACATACACAGGAAACTCACGGTCTTCAAACGGCATCAGTTTAAACCTGCACATGTCCTTACGTCTGTATATCTCGCCGAAATAATGCTTGACTCCGGTCGGACAGCAAATTCTTACAGACTTGGGGTTATTGATCTTTCCAAAATACCTGTCAGCGATCGCGATCCACTTTTCAACCGACCGGAAACGGAAAAGCAGCGAAAATGCATCTCGAAGTTTAACTTTTTTTATTACGTCATCGTTTCCGTATTTGATGTATTGTTCTTTTCGCTTATGCGTTGTCAGACACGAAATGACAAACAGATAATATGTACACCGAATACCATGAAGATAATCTCGAATTCGGTTGTCATACATATCTTCAACCAGGAAAATATCTATAGGGATTCCGGTGCCCCTCCCGACCGATTGCATTGTGATCAGTTTCGTTTTTTTATCATACAGTCTGGGAAAATGCCAGTAGTTGTCTTTATCACCCGGAGACAGCAACTCGTATCTGTCCTGATCTAACAAAGCGAATGCCGAAGCGAACTTTTTATAATTCTCCCGGGTCATACAAATATCGATATCGTCGTCCCAAGGAATAAAACCTTTGTGACGGATGGCCCCGAGAGCGCTTCCTCCGCAGAGGCCCCATTCAATGCCGTTATCATCACATACTTTTTTTATGAATGAAGTCATATCCAAATAAAGTTCTTTGAGCCTTTTTAATTCATCATCCGTAGCAACACGCATTCTGCTGTCACCGGATTTAATTGTTTTTAATGAGGTAGATAATCCCACAGTCAGCACCTCTGCCTTTCTATCATGGATAGATTATTCGCATATTGCTCATCACAGCAAAGCCCATATTATTATACTCCGAAATAAACAAACAATCAATAGTAAGATGACCGGGGTTAGCGGCTTATTAACTAAAGCAGTGGACACCCCTGCGGGTGTCCACTGTACTGTATATAGTATTTAACTGAAAACAGCCAAGTCGCTCTCGAGCCTGATAATATGCACAGATCGTTATTTTGCCTTTTTCCTGTATTTTCTCACTATCGGAACAATAGATGTGGCATCATTCCAATATCTTTTGATCAGTCTTCCCGGATCCTGTGTTATCCTGTACAGCCACTCAAGTCCGGCATTGGACATCCATTTAGGCGCCCGTTTTACATTACCGGCCTCAAAATCAATCGTAGCTCCGATAGAAATTGATAAGGCCACCTCAATTCTATCTCGAATCCTGTATATAAACTTCTCGCCTTTAGGTGATCCGAGAGCTACAGCCAGAATATCAGCACCGGACGCATTTATCTTATCAATGATGCTTTCAACTTCATCATCATCCTTTTCAAACCCTAATGGAGGGGAGTAAGTACCAACTATTTGAAGCCCTTTATATTTTTTCTCAAGGTTTTCAGCAGCCTTAGCCGCTACTCCTTCTGCAGCTCCGAGGATATATATTTTGTATCCGTTTTTTGCTGCCAATTTGCACATCTCAGGAAAGAAGTCCGATCCCGATATTTTCTCTTTAATTGGCGTGCCCTGCATTTTAGCTATCCAAAGGAGCGGTTTTCCGTCTGTCAGAATCAAATCAGCGTTATCATATATTTCTTTAAACAGCTTGTCTCTTTCTATGAGCACAATGTGATCCATATTAGGAGTGACAGCATAAGAATGCTTTCTCTCACGGATCAAGTTATCTACCTCTTCTATTGCCTCACTCATGGTCAAATTATCAACTTGAGTGTTTAAGAACTTCATTCTCATAATGTCACTCCGGAATTTCTATCTTTGTTCTCCAATACTTTAGAGTATCTGCAAGTATCTGATCCAGCCCAAGTTCCGGCTGCCACCCTGTGTGTGCAGTCAGCTTATCATGGTTGCCGCATACAACAGGTGTATCACTGGGACGCATCCTCGCAGGATCTTGCCGTACTTCAATTGGCTTATTCGCCATACTAACCAGCTTATCCAGTACCTCCTGTGCCTTATGCGTCGTTCCGGAGGAGATATTATACACCTCTCCTGCATGACCGCTCTCAGCGATAAGGCGGACTGCCCTGCAAGCATCCTTGACATGAGTGAAGTCCCGCGCAGATTCAAGATTTCCCACAAACAAGTATTCTTTCTTTCCGGCTTCAATTTCCGCAATACCGGATGCAAAATCGGAAATCATATAACCCTTCGCCTGCCCCGGACCGCCCAAATTAAAGAGACGAATCATGCAAACATCCATGCCGTAAGAGCGAACATACAGTTGGGCGAACAGTTCTTGTGCCTGTTTCGAAATTGCATAGGGCGTAATCGGCTTGACAGGAATATCCTCCGTTACATTCGCCCCCCGCTCTTCTAACGAACCATATTCGTCCGATGAGCCGACAGCGATTACCCGGATCTTCGGGTTAACCGCACGCACTGCTTCAAGGATGTTAATCAATCCGACCGTATTCAAATGAACCGTCAGTTGCGGCTTCTTCCAGGAAATGCCCACGTTAGCCTGTCCTGCCATGTTAATAACGACATCCGGCTTATGCACTTCAAGCACTCTTTGAATCATTTCCTGATCCATAATATCCATGCCAATCGTGTCATCCGTCGATTTCAGATCACATTTGACAACTTCATATCCATTGGTCATCAGTTCCGCCGTGAGATGTGATCCTATAAAGCCTGAACTCCCCGTGATCAATGCCTTCATTTCAAGCCTGCCTCTTTCTTAGCCAACTGAAGATCGTGCTCGGCCATGATCTTGCACAGTTCCTCATAACTCGTCTTCAGCGGATCCCACCCAAGTTTAGTCCTTGCCTTGGTCGGATCGCCCCAGAGATTTACAACGTCAGTCGGACGATACCATTTCGGATTGACACAAACCAGCATTTTTCCGGTCTTTTTATCATATCCCTTTTCATCCAGTCCGGTTCCTCTCCACTCAAGCTCAATGCCGTCATTCGCAAAAGCCAGCGTAGTGAACTCGCGGACGGTGTGCTGCACGCCCGTAGCAATCACATAATCATCCGGCTCATCCTGCTGAAGAATCAGCCACATACACTCTACGTAATCCTTAGCATATCCCCAGTCGCGGAGGGAATCAAGGTTTCCCAATTCGAGATGATCCTGTAGCCCGCAGGCAATACGACCGGCTGCCAAGGTAATCTTCCGTGTTACAAAGTTATCGCCACGGCGTTCAGACTCATGATTGAAAAGTATACCGTTGCAAGCGAAAATACCATAAGCCTCACGATACTCCTTAATCATCCAGTAGCCATACTGTTTTGCCACAGCATAGGGACTGTAAGGGTGGAAGGGAGTATTCTCATTCTGAGGAACTTCTTCAACTTTTCCATACAATTCAGAGGTTGATGCCTGATATACACGGCAGGTCTTATCCAGTCCGGCAGTATGAACCGCTTCCAAAATACGGAGAACTCCAAGCGCATCAACATCACCGGTATACTCAGCTGCATCAAAACTAACCTGTACGTGGCTCTGTGCCGCCAAATTATAGATTTCGTCGGGTTGAACTTTCAGCACAATGCGGATAATGCTGGATGAATCGGAAAGATCACCCTCGTGGATAATCAATTTATCAAGGATATGGTCAATTCGTGATGTAGTAGACACAGACGCTCTACGTATAATGCCATGTACCTCATAGCCCTTTTCCAGAAGCAACTCCGCCAGATAAGAGCCATCCTGTCCGGTAATGCCTGTGATTAATGCCTTTTTCATTTCGGTTTCTCTCCTTACTTATACTCTGCTTATGATGAGAGACATCGATCCCTCAATACTGAATGTGCTG
>ONPC01000094.1 GCA_900319565.1 uncultured Eubacteriales bacterium
ACGGAACGGATATTTTCTCCGGGGAACTGCCCATGAAGGAGATCCGAAGCAGGATCGGCATCGTGTTCCAATATCCCGAGCACCAGTTGTTTGAGTCGACCGTTCTGCGTGACGTCTGCTACGGACCCAAGAACATGGGTCTGACCGAAGAGGAGCAGAAGGAGCGGGCGAAGGCGGCGCTTACGAGTGTCGGTCTGGATGAAAGCTATTATCAGATGTCGCCGTTTGAACTGTCGGGCGGAGAGAAGCGGCGCGCGGCGATCGCGGGCGTGCTGGCCATGGAGCCGGAGGCGCTGATCTTGGACGAACCCAGCGCGGGTCTGGATCCGCGCGGACGCGACGAGATCCTGGGGCTGATCCGCAAACTGTGGCAGGAACGCGGCCTGACAGTCGTGCTGGTCTCCCACAGTATGGACGAGGCGGCGAAATACGCGCAGCGCGTGATCGTGATGCACGAGGGTGTCAAAACCTTCGACGGGCCGACGCGCGAAGTGTTCACGCACGCGAAGGAGCTTTCCGAGATCGGTCTGGGCGTTCCGGCGACGGTTCGCATATTCTCCATGCTGCGTGAGCGCGGAGAGGTCTTCCCGGCAGATGTGGACGAACTGTCCATCGAGGGGGCGGCAGAAGCCCTGGCGGCCCACGTTCGGGCGAAGGAGGGCGGCCATGTTTAAAGACATCACCCTCGGACAGTATTATCCTGGCGAGTCGGTCATCCATAAGCTGGATCCGCGAACGAAGCTTTCGGGGACCATGCTGTTTCTGATCTCACTGTTTATCAATGACAAATTTATTGGCCTGGGCCTGGCCTTCCTGTTCCTGGCCACGATGGTCCGGATCTCCGGTGTTCCGGCACGGTTTATTACACGCGGACTGAAGGGAATCTTCCTGATCGTGTTGATAACTGTGCTGTTTTCGGTGTTCTATGTGAATACCGGCACGCTTTTGGTTGAATTTTGGGTTTTCAAGATATACTCGGGAGGTGTGGCCAATGCTGCGTTTATCGCGCTGCGCATCATGCTTTTGGTGCTCGGTTCGTCACTGATGACGCTGACCACGACACCGACCCGGCTGACGGACGGCCTGGAGAAGGGACTGCGTTGCTTAAACGTCATTCATTTTCCGGTGCATTCGCTGGCCATGATCATGTCCATAGCGCTTCGGTTCATCCCCATCCTGACGCAGGAGATGGATAAGATCCAGAAGGCGCAGATGGCACGCGGCGCGGATTTTGAGAAGCGTGGTTTTCTGCGGCGCATCCGCGGTTTCGTTCCGCTTCTGGTGCCGCTGATCATATCGGCCTTCCGGCGCGCGTCGGACCTGGCGCAGGCCATGGACGCGCGATGCTACCACGGCGGAAAAGGTCGCACGAAGATGAAGCCGCTGCGTTATGCGCGCCGTGACTTTATCGGCTACCTGGTGCTGTTTTCCTTCCTCGCGGTGACCATCGCGATCCGGATCCTGCCGTATGGGTATTAAAGAGATTCATCGGAAAACGCCGTGAAATACAAAAAGTCCTATGACTTTCGCAAAAACGCTTGCAAAAGTCATAGGACTTTTGCAATGATGCTTGCGAAAATGGCACGACTTTTGATATAATTCCAGTAAATTGAAAGCCTTGGGAGAACGAGGAAATATGAAGAGAGTACGTCTTTGGGTCTCGTACGATGGGACCGAATATAGCGGGTGGCAGATCCAGCCAGGTGTTCCCACGATCGAGGGGAAGCTGGACGAAGCGATCCAAAACCTGATCGGGGAGGATATCCACGTCATCGGCGCGAGCCGGACGGACGCGGGTGTGCACGGCCTTTGTAACGTTGCGGTCTTCGACACGGAGCATCCCATGCCCGCCGACCGCTATGCATTTGCCCTGAATTCGTTCCTGCCGGATGACATCGTCGTATTCGCGTCCGATGAGGTCGCGCCCGACTGGCATCCGCGTCACGTGGACGGCACACGAAAAACCTATGAGTACCGCATTACCCGTACGCGCCACGAAAACCCGCTGACGAACCGCTACAGCGCGCATTACTACGGCCCGCTGGATGTGGATCAGATGCGCGCCGCTGCAAAACTGCTCTGCGGCACGCATGACTATACTTCGTTCTGCGCGGCGGCTACGGTGGTCACCGATCGCGTGCGCACCGTCTTTGATATCACGATCGACACTCCGGACGACGCCACGATGGTCTTTCATGTCACGGGCAATGGTTTCCTCTATAACATGGTCCGTATAATCGTCGGGACCCTGCTTTCGGTCGGCCGCGGCGAACTTAAGCCGGATGACATGCCAGGGATCCTCGCGGCCTGCGACCGCACGAAGGCCGGCCCTACGGCCCCCGCGAAAGGCCTGACACTGTTTCGAATCGAGTATCCGGAAAACGGAAAATAAAAAAATCGCACGTCGGCAGCCCGTTCGTGCCACTGCATCGGCTCAGCTCCGTGATTCGGAAGCGGGCCGATGTGGTTTTTTTATTTGATGGAATTTAAAAAATAAATGTAGACAACTTGACAGGAAGTGGCTATAATGTATATCGGGCGAAGATTTGGATTTCGATTTTCGACCTTTAAGAGAGTGGTGATGATTATGTCGCTTAAGTCGGAAAAAGACGAAAAAAGGCAGGTCGTTAAGGCCTGGACCATGGTACTTCAGCTGGGCTTGATCGTCATCGCAAATGTCGCGGTCTTCGTGATCATCGGCATGCTTCTGGACCATGTTTTCGGCTGGTCGATCACGGTATGGATGGTGTTCGTCGGCCTGGTCTGCGGTCTGGCGCAGATGTTTCGCCAGGCATATACGCTGGTCGGCAAAAACGATGAAAACAATCTGGCCGGTATCTATGAGCGGCTGGAACGCGAGAAGCGAAGCGGCATAGTCGACGATGACGACGAAGACGATGAGGACGAATATGTCAAAGCAGACCCGGGAAGTTTTAAGTGAGACTCTGACGGCCCTTGGCATCATACTGGGGATCAGCCTGGTGGTGTCAGGCTTTTTCTATGGCGGTTTTCTGACCATGTCATGGGAAAAAGCGAGGTTTTGCCTGGGACTCATCCTGGCGGGCGCCTATGATGCGTTCTACATGATCCATCTGGCGCATACCATGGAACGGGCGCTGGATCTGGACGCTAAAGGCGCGTCGAATTACGCCGTGCGCGGGTTCACGATCCGTATCGCGGTCCTGGTCATTCTGGTCCTGATCTGCTATTTCACGGGCGTGGCCGATGTCCTCGCCGTGGCGGTAGGGGTGTTGATGCTGAAGCTCGCCCTCTATTTACGGCCGGTGATCCACCGCATTCGTTGCGGGAAGGACCCCGACTACGACGAGTCGCTCGCTCACCTTCGGATCGAAGAGCCCGAGGATGAGGACGACGAAGACGATGTATATGCTTCCGCGGATGCGGATCCGAAGCAGGATCCCGCGGCCGGTGAAACGAAGGGCGCGGAAGTTTTCGATAATCTCGATGAAAAGGAGTAAAAGCTTTGAGTTACGTATGCGCGGATGATGCGGAATTTATGATCAAATTCCTCGAAGATCATAATTTCTTCGGTTCCATAGTGCATTTTACGACGACGCATGTGGCCATGCTGATCGTGACGCTGACGGTGCTCGTGCTTGCGATCTGCGCGAACATTGCGATCCGCAGAGAACTGAAGCGCCAGAAGGCAGGCATTTACCAGAAACCGGGTGCCTTCCTGAATGTCATTGAACTGGTCGTGGAATTTCTGGATAATATGGTCGTCGGAAACATGGGAAAACATGCGAAGACCTACCGCAACTACATCCTGTCGATCTTTGTATTCGTCATCCTGTGCAACATCTCCGGTATCTTCGGACTTCGCGCACCGACGGCGGACTACGGCGTGACGCTGTGCCTGGGTCTGGGAACTTTCATCCTGATCCACGCGAGCGGCATCCGAAAAAACAAACTGGGCCACTTCGGAGCGCTGTTCCAGCCCATTTTCCTGCTGTTCCCGATCAATGTCATCAGTGAGGTCGCGACACCGATGTCGCTGTCCTTGCGTCTGTTCGGTAACATCATGGCAGGTACCGTTATGATGGGCCTGTGGTACGGCCTCATGCCGATCTTCGCGAAGATCGGTATCCCTGCATTTTTGCACATGTACCTGGATCTGTTCTCGGGCGTGATCCAGACCTACGTATTCTGTATGCTTTCCATGACCTTCATCGAGGATAAGATCCACGACGAAGAGTGATCGTTAAGATCGTGAGGCGTGGACCGCGAGGCAGCGTTTAACGGGAAGGACCGGAAGAACCGCAAACCGTCCCGTGCAAATATATCAGTTTCAATTCTTTAGGAGGAATTATTTATGAACATCAGTGGACACGATTTTATCATGGGTATGTCGGCCATCGGAGCGGGTATCGCAATGATCTCCGGTCTCGGTACCGGTATCGGACAGGGTGGTGCCGCAGGCGCCGCAGCTGCAGCCGTAGGACGTAATCCGGGCGCAAAGAGCGCAGTTACATCCACCATGCTTTTGGGTCAGGCGGTAGCCGAGACAACAGGTCTCTACGGCTTCGCGGTAGCCATCATTCTTTTGTTTGTAAAACCTTTAGGCTAATTTGGAGGCATAAATGGTACAGCAGTTACTAACGCTCGTGCGCATGACTGTCACGACCGGTGTCGAAGCAACGCAGGCGGCCGAAGAGACCACCCGTTTGTTCGGCCTGGACATGCAGCTCATTCACGACACATTGATCATGGCGGTCAATGTATTCCTGATCTTTTTCATCCTATCCTACCTGGTTTTCAATCCGGCGCGAAAGATGCTTTCGGGCCGGCGTGAGAAGGTGGAGGCAGACATTGCGTCTGCCGAGCAGGATAAGAAGGACGCGGACGCTCTGAAAAAAGAATATGAGGCGCGTCTGTCCCAGGCGGATGACGAGGTCGAAGAGATCTTAAGTCAGGCGCGCAGAAAGGCCCTGCGGAACGAGGCGGAGATCGTCGCCGAAGCGAAGGAAGAGGCGGCCCGGCTCATGAACCGTGCGGACCTCGAGATCGAGCGCGAGCGCAGAAAAGCCCTGGAGGGAATGAAGCAGGAGATCATTGACATCGCCGGCGCCATGGCGCAGAAGGCGGTCGCAGAGAAGATGGATGTTGACATCCAGGAAGAACTCCTGAATGATACCTTAAAGGAAATGGGAGAGGACACATGGCAAAATTAGTTGCAAATGTCTATGGAGACGCCCTGTTTTCAATCGGTAAAGAACATGAAATGCTGGATCTTCTTTATTCCGAGGTCCGTTTGGTGCAGTCGGCGTTTGCCGAAACACCGCAGCTGATGACCGTCCTCTTATCTCCGGATGTGGAAGGTTCGCTGAAGCAGACGGTTCTGACGAAAACATTTGATGGGAGAGTCAGCAACGAAATGGCCGGCTTTCTCTCCATTGTTCTGAAGAAATCCAGAATGGAGTATCTGAAGGATATGCTCGACTATTTCATCTCGCTCTACAAAGAGGAGATGAAGATCGGTATCGTTTCGGTGACGACTCCGTTCGAGCTTAGCGCATCCAAGAAGGCAGAGATTCACAGGAAACTACTGCAGACCACAGGTTACAGGGCTCTCGAGATCACTTATGACATCGATGAGAGTTTGATCGGCGGCATCGTGATCCGTATAAAGGACCGCGTAGTCGACAGCAGCGTCAAGACCCGGCTGAAAGAGCTGGAGAAGAGCCTGCGGGATCTGCAGATCGGCGAATAATACAGGAAGGTGGTTATTCCACATGAATTTAAAACCGGAAGAGATCAGTTCTGTAATTAAAGAACAAATAGCCCGTTTTTCCAGCGTGATGGAAGTTTCGGACGTGGGAACGGTCATTCAGGTGGCCGACGGCATTGCCCGCGTGCACGGTCTGGAGAAGGCCATGCAGGGCGAACTGTTGGAGTTCCCGAACGAGGTATACGGCATGGTCCTGAACCTGGAGGAGGACAATGTCGGCGTGGTTATGATGGGTGACACCGGCAACATCCGCGAAGGCGACCTGGTTAAGACGACTGGCCGCGTCGTTGAGGTTCCGGTCGGTGATGCCATGCGTGGCCGCGTGGTCAATGCTCTGGGTCAGCCGATCGACGGCAAGGGCCCCATCCTCACGAAGACCTATCGTAAGATCGAGCGCGTGGCGCCCGGTGTTATCACCCGTAAGTCCGTAAGCGTGCCGCTGCAGACCGGTATCAAGGCGATCGACGCCATGGTGCCCATCGGCCGCGGACAGCGTGAGCTCATCATCGGCGACCGCCAGACCGGTAAGACGGCGATCGCGATCGATACGATCATTAACCAGAAGAAAGAAAACGTCCTTTGTATCTACGTAGCCATTGGCCAGAAGGCGTCCACGGTAGCGAATATCGTGAAGACGCTGGAGGAGCACGGCGCCATGGATTACACCACGGTCGTTGCATCCACGGCGAGCGAGCTCGCGCCGCTGCAGTACATCGCCCCGTACGCGGGCTGTGCCATCGGCGAAGAGTGGATGGAGAACGGCAAGGACGTCCTGATCATATATGACGATCTGTCGAAGCATGCGGCGGCGTACCGTACCCTGTCGCTCCTGCTGAAGCGTCCCCCGGGGCGTGAGGCGTATCCCGGCGACGTTTTCTACCTGCATTCGCGTTTGCTCGAGCGTGCGGCGCGCCTGTCGGAGGAGTACGGCGGCGGTTCATTGACCGCGCTTCCCATCATCGAGACGCAGGCGGGCGACGTTTCCGCTTATATCCCGACGAACGTTATCTCCATCACCGACGGTCAGGTCTACTTAGAGACAGAGATGTTCAACGCGGGCTTCCGCCCGGCGGTCAATGCGGGCCTTTCCGTATCCCGTGTCGGCGGTGCGGCGCAGATCAAGGCGATCAAAAAGATCGCGGCGCCCATCCGTGTGGAACTGGCGCAGTACCGTGAGTTGGCTGCTTTCTCCCAGTTCGGATCCGAGCTCGACGAGGACACGAAGGAGAAACTGGCACAGGGCGAACGTATCCGCGAAGTCCTGAAGCAGCCGCAGTATAAGCCCATGCCGGTCGAATACCAGGTGATCATTATCTTCGCGGCAACGCGAAAGTACCTGCTGGATATTCCGGTGGATCAGGTCGCTGCATTTGAAAAAGGACTGTTTGAATATATCGATTCGAAGTATCCCGAGCTCCCGGATGCGATCCGTGATCAGAAGGAACTGACGGCTGAACTGGAAGAAAAACTGACGGCCGTGATCGAAGAATATAAGAGCGAATAAATGACGGACCGGCGAAACCGGCCCGCATGAAGAAGGTGAAAGTTTATGGCATCGATGACGGACTTAAAGAAGCGAAGAGCGAGCGTGTCGTCCACCGGACAGATCACGAAAGCGATGAAGCTCGTGTCCACCGTAAAATTGCAGAAGACGCGTGTGCAGGCGGAACATTCCAAACCGTATTTCGGTTTCCTGTATGACACGGTGACATCGATCCTGGCATCGTCACCGGATGTCTCCAATCCGTACCTGACACCGGGCGACAGCGGTAAGACCGCCGTCGTGGCGATCACGTCAAACCGCGGACTGGCAGGCGGTTACAACAACAATATCGTTAAGCTGATCACCGGGTGGGACATTCCGAAAGAAGACCTGGCGGTCTACGCAGTCGGAACGAAGGGGCGCGACGGCCTCAGTCACCGCGGCTACAACATCGTTGCGGACATGTCGGAGATGATCAACGCTCCGATGTTCCTGGACGCCCTGTACCTGTGTCAGCAGCTTTTGGACGCATTTAAAGCCGGACAGATCAAAGAGATCTACCTCGCTTATACTTCGTTCAAAAACACCATGGTGCAGGAACCGAAGCTGCTGAAGCTTCTGCCCCTGCAGTTCGAAAAGGGTGAGATCGAAAAGAAAGCGACATTTTCCCCGATGAACTACGAACCTTCGGAGGAAGAAGTTTTAGAGCAGATCATTCCCCAGTATATGGCAGGCATTCTGCACGGAGCTTTCGTCGAGGCGATCGCCTCGGAGAACGCGGCCCGCATGCAGGCCATGGACAATGCCACAAAGAACGCCGAAGAGATGATGGAGGATCTGGAGCTAGAGTACAACCGGGCCAGACAGAGTTCCATTACCCAGGAACTCACGGAGATCATCGCCGGCGCAAATGCGATTTCGTAAGAAGAACAAACGAATTCCGAAACTGCTTTAGGCAGCGGCGGAACGAAAGAGGTTAATTATGGCACAGAACATAGGAAAGATAACGCAGATCATCGGCGCGGTCATGGACGTCCGTTTCGAGTCCGGAAATCTGCCGAGGATCTACGAAGCCATCCGGATCCCGTTTGAGGGCCGGGAGGGCGAGCTGGTCGTTGAAGTGGCGCAGCATTTGGGTGACGATACCGTTCGCTGCATAGCCATGGGATCAACGGACGGCCTGCGCCGCGGCATGAAGGCGATCGCGACCGGCGGACCGATCTCGGTTCCTGTCGGCGAGGATACATTGGGCCGCATCTTCAACGTGCTCGGTGAGGCGATCGACAACAAGCCCACGCCCGAGTGCGAGCGTATGCCCATCCATCGTGCGGCTCCTTCGTTTGAAGAGCAGTCTACATCTACGGAGATCCTGGAGACCGGTATTAAGGTCGTTGACCTGTTGTGCCCGTATCAGCGGGGTGGTAAGGTCGGCCTGTTCGGCGGCGCCGGCGTAGGTAAGACCGTCCTCATTCAGGAGCTCATCCGTAACATCGCGACCGAACACGGCGGTTTCTCCGTATTCACCGGTGTTGGCGAGCGTACCCGTGAGGGAAATGACCTCTATCACGAGATGGAGGAATCCGGCGTTATCAATAAGACCACCATGGTGTTCGGACAGATGAACGAGCCGCCGGGGGCACGTATGCGTGTCGGTCTGGCAGGCCTGACCATGGCGGAATATTTCCGTGATAAAGGCGGTAAGGATGTCTTGCTGTTCATCGATAATATTTTCCGTTTTACGCAGGCGGGTTCCGAGGTTTCCGCGCTCTTAGGCCGTATGCCTTCGGCGGTTGGTTACCAGCCCACGCTGCAGACCGAGATGGGCGCCCTGCAGGAGCGTATCACCTCCACGAAGAACGGTTCCATCACTTCCGTACAGGCAGTCTACGTTCCGGCCGATGACCTCACCGACCCTGCGCCTGCAACGACATTCGCCCATCTGGACGCAACGACGGTACTGTCCCGTTCGATCGTTGAGCTGGGTATCTACCCGGCGGTCGATCCGCTGGCTTCGACGTCTCGTATCCTGGATCCCCGCATCGTGGGCGACGAGCACTATAAGACGGCCCGCGGCGTGCAGGAGATCCTGCAGAGATATAAAGAATTACAGGATATCATCGCCATCCTCGGTATGGATGAACTTTCCGACGAAGATAAGCTTCTCGTAGCGCGTGCACGTAAGGTGCAGCGTTTCCTGTCGCAGCCGTTCTTCGTAGCCGGTCAGTTCACCGGCCTGGAAGGCCGTTACGTACCGCTTTCCGAAACCATCCGCGGCTTCAAGGAGATCCTGGAAGGCAAACACGACAACATCCCGGAGAGTTACTTCCTGAACGCCGGCAGCATCGACGACGTTCTGGCTAAGATGAAGTAGGAGGCGCTTATGGCAGCTGCAAATACATTTCATCTGCGGATCCTGTCCCCGGAGCGCGTGTTCTACGAGGGCGATGTCAGCATGCTTGAGCTGACGACCTCGGAGGGGGAGATCGGTATCTACGCCGGTCATATCCCGACGACCTTCGTTTTGGCACCCGGCGTTATGCGCATCCATGAGCCATCGGACGGCAAATCCGGCGAAAACATCCGCGAGGCGGCCCTTCACAGCGGCTTTATCGAGGTTTTACCCGAAGAGGTGCATGTCATAGCGGAAGCGGTCGAATGGCCCGAAGAGATCGACCTGAACCGCGCACGCGTGGCGCAGCAGCGGGCAGAACGCCGCCTGAAACGCTACAGTTCCGGCATGAACGTCATGCGTACTGAGCTCGCTCTTCGCAGGGCGCTGGTGCGTATCGAAGTCGGAGAGAGAAAGTAAAACAGAACGACGATATACTTTATCAGAGATAAAAACAAACCCTGAAACGGAACGGTCCAAAACGACCGGGTCTGTTTCAGGGTTTTTTTCGGAATTATCCGGCGGGTCATGATCACCGGCCGGACTATTTGAGAAAGCCGAAGCTAGTCAGCGGCCAGAAGCGCAGACCGGCTTTTGCTTTGATCGCGTCAATGCTGACATAATGGTTGATCCAGTATCGGGAGTCGTTGCTGTCGATGCGGTTGTCACCCATGACGAAATAATGATTTGCAGGAACCACGAACGGCGTAGGGATGTCCGCCATAGTCATTCTGAACGGATCTCCGTAGGCGGATTCATCCAGTTTGTACTCGGTTCCGCCGGGCGGTGTAATGTAGACTGCATTGTCCTTAATTCGGACGGTCTCACCGGGAAGACCGATGATACGCTTGATAAACAGGCGCGTCGGTTCATCCGGGGGGTTATCCGGGAATTCAAAGATAATGATATCTCCGCGTTTCGGTGACGAAAACAGGTATGCCAGACGGAAGCCGAAGAGACGGTCGCCTTCCTCGATGGTCGGGATCATGGACCCGGAGGGAACCTTTGCGGAAATGATCACAAAGTTTACTAAAAGCAGAGCGATAACGATCGGAAGGACGATAACCAAAAGGAAATCCTTCAGAAGACCTTTCCATTTGGAACCTTTCTTCTTCTTTTCGAATTTGTATTCGAACGGATCCTGATCCAACTTCGGATCGAACGCTACCGGGTCGGCCAGGGAAGGCTTCCGGGCTGCGATCCGCTGGGAAGCGGTCATGGGACGCTGACCGGTAGGGGTGCTCGGCATACCCGTATCCTCCGGAGCAGGCGTGCTTCCGTAAGAAGTCCTTACCCGACCCATATGTTCGGTCGAACGCTGTTCTTCTTTGCGCGCTGCTTCGGCAACGGAAGCTCTGCGCTGCGCTGCCATGGCGGCGATCTCCTCTGCGTAGGAGGTCTGTTCCTCGGGGGCCTTCGCGGATGCATCACTCAGATCCCGAATGGCATGAGGGTCGACCTCGACCGTATTACGAAACTCCGGAGAATCCGTAATATCATCGGTCTCAAGAATATCGTCGAGAACGTCGATGTTGATGACTTCAATGGTGTCGGAACCGGTCTCCAGCACGGGCCCCTGAACCTGCCGGCGGGTCACACGACGCGAACCGACACGTTTTGTGGTGCCTTCGGAGCTCTTGGGTTCTTCCGATGCGGTTTTTTCTTCGGCAGGACTTGCGGTTGCTTCAGCGTTGGGAGCGGAGCTTTCGGAAGACTCGGCAGAAGCCTGCGGGTTGCTTTCATCAGTATCTGCAGCAGCACTGACAAAGGCCATCCGATGACTGCGTCTGCGAGTGGTGCCCGAAGCGGGAGCGGCGGTTTCTGCAGCCGTTCCGATCATGCCGTCCGTCTCTGCGGCAGCCTGCTTCGTCGTTTCTTTTGCTTCAGGGGAGACCGAAGAGTCGGCAGATTCGGAAACAGCGCTGCTTTCGGTCTGTGAAGCTGCGGCAGATGCTGTGGAACGACGCCTTTTTGCAGGACGAACCGTCGCAGAAGCATCCTTAGCCTCCGTGTTATCTGCGGCAGCAGATTCGCCTTTCTTCGCGTCTTCCCGTGCGAAGAAAGCAGAAATCGCATCTGCCACGTCGTCGGTGCTCTGCATGCCGGCAGCTGTTTCCTCTTCCGGTGAAGTAGCCAGTTTTCGGCGCCGGCTACGGGTTGCAGCAGGTTTTTCGCCGGCTTCGGTCTCAGTCGAATTGTTGAGCGCCTTCGCGATCACGTTCTCAAGAGTCTCTTCCTCGGCAGGTTTTTCAGCCGCCTTCTTACTCTTTGTGGACCGCTTGCGTTTCGGAACGGGCACTTCATCAAACGGGAGCGTAAACTCGCTGTCGTGATCCGTGCTCGCATATTCATTTACATCGGCGTAAACAGAAGACGTGCCTTCTGCTTCGCCGCCTCTCAGGTTGGAATAATCTAAATCGGATTCATAGGAGGACTGCCCCATAAAGTCGAACGGGGAATCGGTAAAAGCCGGTTGAACATTATTTGGATCTTCGGGCAATGCCGACATGGCAGGGTCGACCTCCTGTGCCCCGGATCCTTCTGCGGGCTGTTCGGGGGAGGCAAATACGCTCTCCCAAGGAGCCGATGATCTGGCCGGCTCGTCTGCCTTCTCAGAGCTCGGTTTCGGTTCTTCGGAAGTTTCGAATTCAGGCTGAGATGCCGCAGGTTCCGCTGAAACAGCGGCTTCGGGCGGCGTTTCCGTATATTCCGAGGAAACAGTCGGCTCGGATGGACTTGCAGTATATTCCTCGGGAACCGGCTGTTCGGACTGCCCTGCTGCTTCTGCCTGCGGTGCAGGTTCTTCTTTCGGCTCCTCGGTGCCTGTAATAGTCTTTTTTCCGTGCATGGTCGTGCGCGGTTTCTTTGTTTTGGATTTTGACTTCGAAGCCTTTTTCGTACTGCGGTTCTGAAGGGAAGGTTCTTCTTTTATTTCTTCTTCCGGCGTCTCACGTCCGGTCACGGATGCAGAGACCGCCGGTTCCTCAGGCCGGTAAGAGGTGTTCTCTGCCGTCGCGTAGGGAGGCAGGTTGAGTTCTTCATCGGGGATCACGGCATCATCGTTATCAAACGAGGGAGCCTTTCGCGGTGCACTGTAGGGCGTCACGACTTCCAGAGGGATGAACCCCCCGTCATCCTCAAAGGGAATGGTGTCCGAAGCATCAAAAGAGAAGCCGATCTCGAAATCTTCATCGGCGTCGGTTGCTTCTGCACCGGATACACTGTATTCCGAAGCATCGATAAAGGGGGTATTGTCGATGCCCTGGATATCCATGATATTGATCTCCTGTGCTCTGCGGGTGGCTTCGGGATCGTCATCCGTAGGGAGAGGCATATTCTCGTGTGTGGCAAACGGCTTTAAGACCACGTTCATCGTGGCCTCATCCGGTTGTGTTCGAGTCGTCATATATTCGGTGGCATCGATGCCGCCACTGCTTTCCACATGGGGAATCTGGCTTAATGCATTCAGTTCATCGGCGTTTATGGTATAGTCTTTGTCGCGGTCTATCGCTTCCTGACTGACCAGTTCGTCGAAGTACTTATCGGCACGATCATCCATAGTACTATCACCAATCCTTATCGTTCTACCCGCGAAGAGAGCGGGGCACATACCTTTCTGTTATTATACCATAGAATCCCTGTAATGTGAACAATGAATTTGACACAAAGAAACAGCGGAAACCTTTTTGGGTTTCCGCTGTTTCTTGAATGTATATGTTATAAATGGAAATAAGCTATTAAGGGTGTTCCTGTGACGTTACCCACGTCCGGAAGGTGTTAAAATAGTCGATCACTTCCTGGACTGTCATACCATCGGTGATCTTCTTCAGAGGCATGTTTTTTTCGTTCGCTCCCTGTTGAATCAGTCGATCGACTTCCTCATTCAGAGCATACAAAGAGGCAAAGGACCTCAGGCACTCGGAGGGATTCGATTCCGGAAGCTGTAGCTTGCCATCGTCAAATGTCAGGTATTCGGGCAGATCGTTTTCATCGAATCCGACAAAACAGAATTTGCCTTCAAGATGAAAGTAATCCATCTGATAACGATCCCGAAGGCTGCCTCTTCGGGACAGGATTAATTTGTGCGATGTGAATTCATCAACCATGTCTTTCCGAATATAGATGCCTTCAATGTTGTAGATGGGAACATGCCAGGTGTAGCCGCGTTCGGATACACTAATAGGCACATCTTCGTCGTTTCCATAGAGAACTTTGCAGGATACTTCTACATATTCGAGCCCGGTTAATGAAGTACGGAAGGTGTGTGAAGTCGGCTCTCCGATCTCGATGATCATATACTGCGTATTCGCCCAGTCATAGGGAGAGTTCGGCACGAAGGTAGGATTGCTTACCTTCAGACTGATATACTTCAGGATGGAAACCGGTTCTTCGGTATGTATGAAATGGTACCGATCGCCAACACACTCCAGGACCGATGTTTCCGAGAGGAAACAATAGGAAGTATACCCGAGTTCCGTACTGTAACAGTTCAAACTAAACAGATAGTGACCGAGGCGTTTTTCGAGAAGTGCTTTTCCTGTCAGGTGATCACTCTCACCGGAGATCATGCGCAGTTCATCCAAAAGAGCCTGTGTGGTTACAGGATCATCGAATGTCAGGGAATCGTAAACATAATTCCCCAGGTCTCCGCGTTGAAAAAACATCCATGAGCTGCTTTCGGGAACGTGCAGAGAGTCTTTAGCAATGGTGGCATCCGTAGGAGTTGGGAGCGCATCCGTTGGGACGGGATCCGTGGGCACCGGGAACGCTTCGGTCGGGAGACCATCGGTGAGGGGCATGCCGGCTTCACTTTCGGGGGAAACCTCTGTGCTGGCATTAGCAATCAGGTTTTCATCGCTATCATCGGGAACGACCGGCTTATGGAACATCCTGTATGTGTAGGCTCCGCCGACCAGCAGAAGAAGAACCGCAGCGGCTGCGATCAGAACCCAAAGACGGTTTACGGCCGGCTTTGCGACCCGTGTGGGTGCGTCTGCGACGGCTTCCTCTGAAAAGGGGAGCAGATCGTCGGCCAATATGTGATCTCGGACAGAGTTCGCCGGATTGTTATGTGCAGAGAGTTCCTCCTGAATTTCAGCATTTTTGATATACTTGTTGTCAATGTTGGTGATGGCGTCGAACAGATCGTGTTCGGACAGTTTTTTCATAGGTGGTATCCTCCTTCCTCTAGAACTAGTTTAAGTTTTTCACGCAATCGAAACAGAATGGATTTCACTGTGTTTGCCGGTATTTTGAAGCTTTCGCTGATCTGCTTGATCGAGTCACAATACCAGTATCTTCGAACGAATATATTCTGCTGCTCCTGCGTGCATGAGTTTAAAAAGGCTTCGATCAGCCTGCGAAGTTCGTCAGCTTCGATGGGTTCTTCGGCATATCCCGGTGCCGGGATACATTCCTGTAGTTCAGCCGTGAACTCACAGGTTGTCGAGCCGTTCTTCTGTTGGAGCTTTTTCCTGAGGCGATTGATCGCAATGGCTCGGGTGATCTTCCCCAAAAAGGCGAAGAGGTAATCCCGGGGTTCATGTGGCGGGATTCGACGCCACGCCTCGTAGTAGGTGTCGTTCTCGCATTCTTTGGCGGTTTCCCGGTCTCCCAGGATTCCGAAGGCAATGTGTCGAAGCGAAGCACCATACTTCACGGAAGTCTGTGTTATAGCGTCTTCGTCTCGAGACAGAAACAGATCAATGATATCATTATCTTGCAAAGAAGGTGCCTCCTTTCTGTAGTTTGATGGAAATCACCCTTCAACCTATATATCAACTTTTTTTTGAAAAGGTTGCATGTTTTTGCAAATTTCTTCAAAAAAATTTTACAGGGTTCTCTCGATCTCGATCCAACAGGTGTCCTAATTCATGACAAATGGTCCCGAAAGCACCTCGGGATAAAAGATTAATGCCATTTTCCTTCGTATCTCAGTGTAGCATAATGCCCGGAAATTGTCAGCACGCAGAAGAAGGCTTCCTCCTCGAGGCGGGCTGTACCATGAGCAGCTCCCGCGGATCACTATATTCCCGCCCACAGGTCAAAAGGTGATCATGCACGGTTTTCCCTTGAAATACAAAGGAAAATAGAGTAATATGATACTGCGAGCCCTGTTCGGGCCGAAAGGAACCTTTATGAAACATGTATGGTTGAGATATTTTATGCTCGCGCTTTTGTTTATTTTACTGGGCGTGGGATACCTGATCTTCGCGGGCAGGCGCTCCGGAGAGAAGATGACATTTCGTGATACACAGTCGGAGGCATTTCCCCTGGTTTCTTTTTTGTACGATAAATACGAGATGAATACCTTGTACGGGTATGCGAAGCCGGAGGGCTCTTTGGCCTCCTACTATGTCCATGACACCATCTGCCCCATGGCGGAAGATCATGAGATCACGATCCGCGTGCGGGAGAATTCCAAAGGTGTCATCGGCGCCTACTACCAGCTGTATGACATGGCGGGAGAACGTCTTTATGAGGAACAGCAGCTTACGCTGGACACCGACGGAAACCGCATGTATAAGGCGGTTTGCAATCCCACGAAACTGCTGGGGCAGGGCGAAGAAGGCCTGTTCTGTCTGTTTTTGAAACTGGATGACGGTCGTGAAGTTTTCTATCCCACGCGTGTGGCTTATTATGAGGGAACACCGCTCGACGAAGCATTTACCCTGTCGGCATCCATGATCGAGGCGATGCTGAGTAAGAACACGATCTCGCTGCAGCAGTACATGAGCTTTACGGGCAGCGACGCGCAGATGAACCTGAACCACGTGACGCTGGAGTCGACGCCGCGTCAGGCGACATGGGCGGGCCTGGAACCGCGCGTTTCGAGCGAACGGACGCTCCGTATTTACGAGATCAGCAGTACACAGATCGAGTTCTCCTGGCTGTACACGGCCCAAACGATCGAAAACGAGAAGGAGATCTTCTACGATGTAGAGGAGTATTTTTCGTTCCGCAGACGAAGCGAGAAAAACTACATTCTGGCGTATGAGCGGTTCATGCAGGAGAAATTTCCGACGGACGGACGATGCATGGGTACGACGTCGATCCTGCTGGGAATTCAGAATCGGGACAATGTCTCGATGTTTAAAGATGCCTCCGGAAAGAAGGTCGCTTTCACCGTGGACCACGGGGTGTATGCTTACAATTACGCGAATAACGAGATGACGCAGGTGCTGGCCTTTGATGCAGGCAGCGCGAACACATTCATTCGTGATCGTATGTATAAGGTCAGGATCCTGAACATGAACGAGGACGGCGACCTGAACCTGGCGGTGAGCGGGTATTTTCCGAGTGGAAGCCACGAAGGCGAGTGTGGCCTGGCGTTGTATTATTATGATAACGAGAACAATGCGTTGAAGGAGGTCACCTTCGTCCGCCTGCAGGGCAGCTACGAAATGGCGATCGAAAACAGCGACAACATCCTTTATGCGAGCAGCGGCGGCTTATATTACTATGAGTTCGGCGGGGTGATCTATTCCATTGACCGTAAGAGCGGAGAGTCGCAGATCGTGGCGCGTGATGTGACGAAACGGCCGTGTGTCAGCGCCGACGGAGCGTATGCGGCCTGGGATGCTTCCGGCGAACCGACCGTGATCTTTGTTCTGGACATGGAGAGCGGTAAGATACAGAGAGTTGAAAACCGCGGCGGCGAGATCAAGGCACTGGGCTTTATCGAGCACGACCTGGTGTACAGCGTCTGGGCGCAGACCGACTACAAAACGGTCGTTTTTGACGATGTACGCCTGATGAAGAGTGTGCATATTCTGGATACCGATCTGAATGAGCAGATGACGTATGAGAAGGACGGCATCTACATCGAGAGCGTTGATATGGAGCGGTATTCGGTGGTCCTGCACCGGGTGAGCGAACGGGCAGACGGGACCTATGAGGAGTTGGAAGAGGACGTGCTCACCTACACCGAGCACGAAACGAAGGAGGAGACGGTCGCGCTGAAGGTCTCCGGATCCAATATTAAATTCAACTATTACTATATCAATTTCGGTAAGGCGATCTCGACCTCGCAGATCTTCGGACGCAACCAGAGCCGCCTCCTTTCGAATGAGCCTCGTATGGCAACGATGCTGCCGGACGACGAGAGCAGGCGCTATACGGCATATTATGCCGGCCGGAGGGTCCTGTCGTCGGATGAACTGTCTCCGGCGATCACAGCGGTCTATGACTCCATGGGTACGGTCCTGGAGGGGCACGAGGTCGTTTGGAGCCGCGGCAGTCGAAATCTGTATGTAACGCTTACGCTGCCGGATCGGGAGAAACTGGCGCAAGATGCCATGGATCCGAAGGACAGTATCGAGATGGCGCTGCTGAACATCAAGGAGTACGAGAAGACCGCGGCGGATGTGAACATTGCCCAGAGACTGGTGCAGAACGCTTCCATCGCGACCATGATGGAGGAACTGTTCGGAGACCGGATGGTGAACCTGAGCGGTTGCAGTACGACGCAGATCCTGTACTACATGCATTTGCGGCACCCGGTCCTGGCGCTGACGGATAACGGCCGGCACGCTGTCGTGCTCTATGGATATAATTCGGTGTATGTCTACGTTTACGATCCGGTGAGCGGCGAGAAGTCGCGCCTGGATTTCACCACGGGCGCCGCGGATGAATTCTTTGAATCCGCGGGAAGCCTGTTTATCAGTTACCGGTAAAAAAACACTTGCTTTTCTGTGGCCAATGTGCTAATATCCTCTTTGTAAATACATTTGTCCACTGTACACGCACAAATGCGACGCTATGTCCGAGGGCGAAGAACATTTCGGACTGCATCGTACGTGAGACGGGTATTTTCGAATTCGAGATCGCAAAAAGGAGGAAGCCATGGAGGATGACAATCGGTACTATGTCGTGAAGAAACGTGCATTGCCCGAGGTCTTGTGGAAGGTCGTCGAGGCGAAGCGCCTGTTAGAGACCGGACGCGTCGGAACCATCAACGAGGCAGTGGACCGGATCGGCTTAAGCCGCAGTTCCTTTTACAAATATAAGGACGATATTCTTCCTTTCCATGAAAACATGAAGGGAAAGACGGTCACCTACATCCTTCAGATGGAGGATATGCCGGGCGTTCTTTCGGGCGTTCTGAAAAAGATCGCCGACTACCGGATGAACCTCCTGACCATCCATCAGGCGGTGCCGATCAACGGCGTCGCAACGCTGACGCTCAGCGTGGACGTCCTGAGGGAGTCCGGCGATGTCGGAGCCATGGTCAGCGAGATCGAGGCCATGGACGGGATCTACTATATGAAGGTCCTGGCACGCGAGTAAGTCGCGGATAGAAAGGATTGGATGCCGTGACGGCATACCTAGAGAGGTTAGTGATAAGATATGAGTAAGATAGCTATTTTCGGATATGGAACCATCGGCAGCGGTGTGGCAGAGGTGCTGAATAAGAAGCGCGAGCACATCAAGAAACAGGCCGGTGAGGAGATCGAAGTGAAATATGTGCTGGATCTGCGGGATTTCCCGGGAGACCCGGTGGAGGAGATATTGGTCCATGATGTCAATGTGATCTTAAACGATCCTGAGGTCGACATCGTGGTGGAGGTCATGGGCGGCGTTCACCCGGCTTACGAGTACGTTAAGTCGGCCCTGCTGGCAGGAAAGAGCGCGGTGACCTCGAATAAGGCACTGGTCGCTGCATGTGGTCCGGAGCTTCTGAAGATCGCGCGCGAGCGCAATTTGAACTTCCAGTTTGAAGCCAGTGTCGGCGGAGGCATCCCGATCGTGCGCCCGTTAGAGGACGCATTGACCGCGGGCGATGCTTCCGGCATCTACGGTATCTTAAACGGTACCACGAACTACATGCTTACGAAGATGTTCGACGATGAAATGTCCTATGAAGACGCCCTGGCGCAGGCGCAGGCTCTGGGCTATGCGGAGCGCGACCCTTCGGCGGATGTGGAAGGCTTCGACGCCTGCCGCAAGATCGCCATTCTGGCGTCGGTCGCATCCGGACAGTTTGTTGACTATCAGGAGATCCCGACCCGGGGTATTGTGGGCATTACCCAGGAGGATATGGCGCTCGCAGACCTGCTGGGCTACGGCATCAAGCTGATCGGCAGCTTCAGCCGTGAGGATGGAAAGAACTATGCGGAAGTTACGCCGATGCTGGTTCCGTTCGATCACGCTCTGTATCCGGTGAAGGATGTGTATAACGGCATTCTGGTCGACGGCGACATCAACGGAGCTATCATGTTCTACGGCAGCGGCGCGGGTAAGCTCCCGACCGCAGGCGCAGTCGTGGCCGATGTTATCGATATCACGAAGAACGCGGGCAGGACCGTGCAGGCCGGCTACAGCGAGGAGAAGCTGCCTCTGGCTGACCTTTCCGCTAAAAAACGCGCATTCTATGTGCGTGTGAACGGAGTTTCCGCGGAAAATGACGAAAAGGCCCGTGCATTTGCCTCTTCTTTCGGCGCGGATTCCTACACCGAGATCGAGAGCGGCACCTATGCATTTATCACGGAGCCGATGACCCGCGCCGCGGTGGATCAACTCTGTGCAAATGTTGCAGGCAGCTGCAATGTCATCCCTGTGATCGGATGATCGCAGGCCTATGAAACATAAACGATGGTTCCGCTTTCTGCTTTCGGAGAACCAACAGGCGGATCGCCTGTTTTTGCGGTGCGTCTGCATCGTGACCGCAGCGATCCTGCTCTGGATGGGGTTCGTTTCTGTATTTCCCGAAACGGCGGCAAAGATCTATCCGGGCTGCCCGATCCATCGTTGGACCGGGGTGTACTGTCCGGGTTGCGGCGGGACGCGGGCGTTTGAGGCACTGCTTCACGGGCAGCTCCTGCAGTCTCTGCGGTTTCACCCGCTGGTCGTTCCCGCTGTTTTATTTTCAGTCGTGTATTTGATCCTGTTGCTTCTATGGAAGTTTGGCAAGGGACGTACTCCGAAGCCACATTTTCGCCGTATCTACCTCGTGATCGTGATCGCGCTGATCCTGTATCACGTGATCGCCGCGAATATCCGTGCGGATCTGTGAATACTACCGATCGATGGATCATATCCATTTTCGAATAATTATAATAAACCGTAGCCACAGCATCACCGTGGCTGCGGTTTTCCGTTGTTTTATACAGGAAACATGCACCGAACGGTGAAAAAGTATATACCGTTCGGATATACTGTTTTATGGACATAATTGTTAAGATTAAGGTGATGTTTTGAGTTTTTTGTGGGGCATTGCCGATGAATAAGGATTTAAACATTAAAGTAGGAGATAATATACTCATGATCCGGAAGCGGATGGGGCTGACACGGGCACAGTTTTCGGAGCGTTGCGACATATCGGAAGGCTATCTGGCGGCGGTAGAGAGCGGCGCGAAGGGCATGCGCCTGGACACTCTGCAAAAGATCAGCCGCGGAGCCGGCGTATCGGCGGACTTCCTGCTAAACGGTGACGCGAAGGATGAAAACCGGCTGTTTCTGGAGTTTGCAAAGCAGTTATCCCCGGAGGAGGGAAGACAGGCCATGAACCTGTTGGTCACGTACATGAACAGTCTGCATGAACTGGGGATCAAAGCGAACCGTGCGAAAGAGCCGGAACAGGAAGACGATGTTTTATAAAACAGCGGTCACACGCATAAGTTGAAGAAAATGAATAGAGTAAACGTTAGGACTTGGTTCCGACTGACCGGGGGCGTGCTCTGTACACCAAACAGAGCACGCCCCCGGTTTGGTGTACAAAATCAAGATAGGCGGCCGGCTTGGCGGAAAGAAAAAGTACACCAAACAGGAGTTCAAGCTTGGTTTGGTGTACAGGGGTTAGATAGGTGGCCGACCTGGGAGAGAGAAAGATGTACACCAAATGGTAGGCAGAGCCGGGTTTAGTGTACAAAAGTGAGATAGGCGGTCGGCTTGGCGGGAAGAAAAAGTACACCAAACAGGAGTTCAAGCTTGGTTTGGTGTACAGGGGTTAGATAGGTGGCAGGCCTGGGAGAAAGGAAGACGTACACCAAACGGTAGGCAGAGCCGGGTTTAGTGTACAAAAGCGAGTTTGGTGGCAAACCCGGGAGAGAAAAAAAAGAAAAAACGCCGCGACCCGAGGTGGGACACGGCGTTTAATATATTTGATCGGCTTATTTATAAAAGTTCTCCATGAA
>ONPC01000079.1 GCA_900319565.1 uncultured Eubacteriales bacterium
CATGACGACCAAACAGATCGATTACTGCATAGAACTGGCACATACGCAAAACTTCAGCCGGGCCGCTGAAAACATGTTTGTCAGCCAGCCCACCTTTTCCTACCAGATCCGGCTCATGGAGGAGGAAGTCGGCTTTACGATCTTCGAGCGAAGCGGCAAAGGTGCTACTCTGACCCCGGCCGGCGCGCAATTCGTTTCCTATCTGTCCGGCATGCGCAAAGACCTGAAGCGCGCCATCGAGCAGGGTCAGAATTACAGCGCGAAGTACCGGGACAGCATTTCCATCTGCATGATGGTGCGGCAGGCCTTGTATTTCCTTCCGGAAGCCATGCGGTTATTCGCGGAGGCCATGCCAGAGGTGCAGGTCGTTCCCATCTTCCGATATGAAAACAGTATGGGAGCGTTTTTCCGCGGTGAGGCAGATATGGTTTTTGCCCTGCAGGAGCAGACCCGCCAGGTCGCAGACCTGCATGTCCACGATCTGTTTGAAAGCCGGATCTACCTGATCACACAAAAAGAAGATCCTCTCGCAAACCGGAACCGGATCTGCGAAGAGGATCTCTATGGAAGGACACTGATGGTAGGTGGCGGTTCCCCGCCGGCGTTACGCGCGGTTCAGCACCGCCTGATCAGTTCCGGTAAAATCGATTATTTCAACAGTCCCGACCACGACACTACGTTAACGAATGTAGCGGCCGGACGCGGCGTCTGCTTAGCTCCCGGCTTTTTAAACGACCATAGCGGCCAGTTTGCATGGATTCCTTTTGACTGTAAAGAAAGCTTCACATGCGTCTTGTGCACGCACAAAGAAGATCGGCGGGATAGTCTGAACGTCTTCATTGACATCCTGAAAAAACTCTATGCGGAAGCCGTCGCCTTCCCTCTGTAGTGATTTATTTACCTTCAAACTTAAATACGGGATTCTTTGTTCCGCTTGTGTCTACCGATACATCCGAAAAACGCTCTGCGTTTTCCTTTATGAGCGCCTGCCACTCCGACTCACTGCCCTCGTAGATGATCGTAGCACCCTCAGCGAGATTAATGCTATGCTCAAAGCCTCTATACGTAAAATGCTTCACGCTCTTCGGAATGTAGAGCGTGTTGATGCTACGGTCCTCCACATTATGGATGCTGACGACCGTATCAGGTATAATGAGTTTTTGAATGTGTTCCTCATAGGAAGAAGGCTACCACAAATCCACGATCGTTATCGGCTTACCGCCGATTTCTTTCGGAATGGTTACTTCGTTTTCGCTTCCACGGTACCTTTCCACATGTACACAGTTCGCATACTCTTTATAGACCCAGTCTCCCTCCTGCTTATCCTCATAGGAGTCGGCGCAGCTCTTTATAAGCGGGGCGCCCGGAAGGACTCTTCCGTTAAGCGACGTACGGTACACTGCCATGTCATCGTCATTTATGAGTAAAAGATCATCATTTATGATCGCCAGGGCCAATGTATCAAAATCTTTTCTGCCTTCCATGAGTTGTTCTGCTTCGGCTTTCTCGGCGATCCGTTTGCGGCTGATTCCACGTCCTTTGTCAATATAGTAAACATATTCGCCGAAGACATTTACAGCGCCCTCTTCCCAAATCTCGTCTTTCGAAAGCAGGTAGTACTTCCGGCCCGATTCAATATCTACGAAGACCAGGCCGTTCTGTCCGCCGAACTCTTCCGCCTTGCAACGGTAGGCCGCGTAATCGCCCATAATAAACGGAACTGCATCATCGTCTTGCGGAAGCGCACACACATCCTGCTCATTTCCTTTTTCATCGGCTCTGAACAGCCCGTAGGGCTCCATGTCCGAAGTAAGCTTCACATAATAAGTATAACCGTCATGGACGTCCACGAAGTATTTTTGTTCTTCATTATCGATAAATGAAAGGTCCAGATCTTTCAGCGTTTTGTTTTTCGGATCAAACTCTAACACTCCGAAGGCATCGGGTCTGGTGTATCTGAGAAAAAGCCTTCCGTCACTTACGACAGGCATGTTGCGAAATCTGTACTCGTTGCCGACGGGCACAGCTTCAAAGATACTTCTGGTTTTGATATCGATTCCCATGATTGTAGAATTCTGGCCCATGCCGGACAGGAAGTATAAGGCATCGTCCGTGGGATAAATATAATATACGCCCAGTTGTGTGACCCCTCCGGCTTTCGGTGCCGGAATCACCGCCAAAAGCTCCGGCTTCTTTTCGCCGTCTCTAAGCATATAAATGTTCTCGGAGTCTGGATAGCCGGTATCGACACCAGTCAGGTCCCTAGCGCTCTGAACGAAATACGTGACGCCGTCTTTGTAAGCGATTCTACCATAAGTGGATACATAATTAGAGCCCAGTTTGGCTTCTTCTTTCTGCTCACCGGCACTTGTCGTCGGCGTTTCGACGGACACTGTCGACGTTTCAACGGGTTGCGTGGCTTTCGTCTCCGCTTCCGTACCTGTTTTGCTCACATCTACGGCAGAAGTACTATTCTCTGTCGCATTCGTTGTAGAAGTATCCTTACCATCCGAGCAGCCGCAAAGAAGAGCAGCGCTCAGCATTAAAGCCGCTATCTTAGAGTTCTTGATCATATTTTTTCCTCTTTTGACTTCATATTTTTTCGTTCTTTCGAACCTCCCTCTACAAACGGATCGGTCCTCTTGTTATTATGATAAAAAACACCTCAAAAGTCAAGCCCGACCGCCCCGGGGCAGCGGGCTGACCTTTGAGGTGAAGATCGTACACCAAACCCTCGTTCAGTGTTTCTTTTTTCTTACGGCCACAGTGACTGTCGTCGCGGTCAATGCTACTACGATTGCCGCGATTGCTGTGGGTAATATCCATTTGCCGCCGGATGCTCCGACTTCAGTTTGGATCTCGCTTTCTGTCGCTTCGGTGGGCGATAACTCAGCTGCGGATTCCGATGCCTCAGTAATGCCCTCAAGGGCCTCAGACGACGTTTTCGGTTCCTGTTCGGTAGTTGCCATGGCTGAGACTGTCCCGGTCTCAGAATCCGTCTCAGAGGGTGCTTCCGTAGGAGTTTCCGTTGCTTCTTCGGTCGGTCCCTCCGGGATCACAAGCCCCGGGATTCTTGTTACCCCCTCGGCTTCCGGCGTCGGAAGGCTCAGTTCTTCCCGCACTTGCGCAAGCATTGTCCGCTTCTCCTCTGCGGATCTGTGAAGCGTCTCCTTCCGCTCCTCGGCGATTTTCTTCGGAACCGGGCGCTCAAACAACCGATCTAACAATTTCCGGTGAACTTGATACCAGTTGAACTCATAAAGCCAAACATTTTCGGTCGGTCCCTCTAAGATCTCATGCTCCTCTCCCTGCTTATTCCTTAACTCTATTTCTTTCACATACTCTTCCACCGGATAAAGGTAACCGCGGTAATAGGTCAAAACGGGGATGGAAAGAACGGTTTTCAGCGGTTCTTCCCGTTCTTCCAAAGAATAATCCTCTGACATGATTTCTGCCAGGTCCTCTTTGAGCATCTCAAATGAATATGCTTCTGTTCCGTCATATGCATATGTTGAACGAGAAAAACCATACCACATGGGATATGATTCTGATTCCACCGTAAATCCTCTGTCCGAACAGAGGGCGATGTCAGAACGCACTAAAGCCTTAACGTGCATAGTATCAAGATAGGATTTTAGCTCTTCCGAATTCGAAAAGGAGCTTTCATAAACAACTACAACTCGTTCCCTTTCGCTCTTTTGTTTCGGATCGCGCTCCCGATAATAATCCCACTCATATTTCTTTACCTCTTTGATGCTTTCAACTTCGGGCCACAATTCGTTCAAATTCGTTGGGCTGAAATATACATCAAATGTCGTATCGTACAAATTACTATACAACTCATCATACTCATCTGATTTTAGAACCCAGTCATTATACTCTCCCCAAAATTGATCCCAGTCTTCATAATCCTCCTCTTCCGGCTCCGGCCCCGGAGCGTACCTATTATCTATAACCTCATTGGCTTGGTATACCTCTTTTCCGTTCAGATCCGGAAGGTCCGATATTATCTCGGCATATATCACAGGTTCTTCCCGGTTGATCTGTGTTATAAACGCAGGCGCATCGAAATATGCATAATCCGCTGATGCAAAAGAGTAGTCCGGTTGCAAACTCCAAAGCAGAAATTCATACAGAGATAAGATATTCATGTTTGTCTTTTCGCGATCATACACCGGCCTATCCGCATTCCCACCACCAACCGGATTAAACCAAGGATAAACCATCCCATAAAGTGAATTAAAATCGTTTTTACTATTTATATATCTTCTGTCTACCTCCGTCAACTCGCTAGCAAGCAAAACGTTATGCAGCGTAGCGCGTCCATCGATCCCTTCGTCGTCCTTTACGATATTATCCAAAATGATCTCCGGATGCTGATACCAGTCCCGGTAATTTTCTAGGATCAGACGATGGAGCAGAGCTCCG
>ONPC01000054.1 GCA_900319565.1 uncultured Eubacteriales bacterium
AAAGGTCTTCTGCGCTACGAGCCGGCCGCACTGCTGGCGCAGGAAGCTCTGAACATGGGGACTTATAAAAATATAGCAAAGACAAAATATACGAATGATAAGCAGATCACGGATCACTATGCTGTCATTCCTACCGGACAGGGCTTTCAGGAACTCCCGAAACTGTCCCACACGGCAGCCGGTGTGTATGACATGATCGTACGCCGTTTCCTGAGTATCTTTTATCCGCCCGCGGTCTATAAAAAGATCGCGCTGGATCTGGCAGGAAGTGCGACGCCGAACGAGACCTCGGGCTTGGAAAACCGCGAGCATTTCTTTGCGAATTTTAAGATATTGACCGAAGAAGGGTATTTTAAGGTGACCGGAATTCCGGGCGCATCGGCGAAAAAGAAGACCGATAAGTCCGAGGAGGAAGGTGAGCCGAAAGAGAACGAAGAGGAAGAGACCGATCTTCGGAATTCACCGGATCTGCAGAGACTTTTGGAAGAATTGAAGAAAGGAAGCCGCCTGCCGGTCCGCGATTTTGCGATCCGCGAAAGCGAAACGCAGCCGCCGGCGCGGTATAATTCCGGTACTCTTATTCTGGCCATGGAAAATGCAGGCCAGCTGATCGAGGATGAGGAATTACGCGCCCAGATCAAAGGCAGCGGCATCGGGACCAGCGCGACACGCGCGGAGATCCTGAAGAAACTGGTCACGATCCAGTATCTGCATTTGAATAAAAAGACGCAGATCATCACACCGACCTTCCGGGGAGAACTGGTATACGAGGTCGTGGTTGCTTCGATGCCGCAGATGCTCAATCCCGATCTGACAGCGAGCTGGGAAAAAGGTTTGTCCTACGTAGCGGAGGGTACGATCTCCGAGGATGAATACATGAAGAAACTGTCGGATTTCATTACCCGCCGGTGCGTGAATGTTAAAAAGATCGACCACCCCGAAGCAATCCACTCGCGGTTTTTGGGCGTGGCGCCGTTCTATCGGAAGGGTGCCTGACACATGCGCAGTATACGGAAGAAATAATGGAGTTGGATTATGAAAGAAATTCAGACAAAAGAACTTTTTGACCTGACCGCGGAGCATACGCTGGCGCAGGATTATTTAAAGACGACGACCTATCCGTGGGAGGCGATCCCGCAGATCGCATCCTGGATTCGTGCCATCGGTGCCACCCTCAGCGAGGAGGCTTATGACAAAGTAGGCGAAGATGTATGGATCGCAAAAAGCGCGAAGGTATTTCCCTCCGCATACATCGGGGGTCCGTGTATTATCGGAGAGAACGCCGAGGTGCGGCATTGCGCGTTCATACGTGGCTCGGCCCTGATCGGCGCGGGCGCCGTGGTCGGTAATTCGACCGAACTGAAGAATGTCATTTTGTTTGATGGCGTTCAGGTGCCGCATTACAACTATGTCGGCGATTCGATCCTGGGCTATAAATCCCACATGGGGGCCGGATCCATAACATCGAACGTGAAGTCGGATAAGACGCCGGTCGCCATTAAAGACAGTGAGGATGCTTCGAAGATCGACAGCGGGCTGAAAAAACTGGGAGCGATTTTGGGTGATCATGTCGAGATCGGATGCGGAAGCGTATTGAATCCCGGAACGGTCGTCGGCTCCAATACCAATGTCTATCCGCTCAGTAGCGTTCGCGGTGTCGTTGAAAAAAACAGCATTTACAAGCGGGCCGGAGAGGTTTGTGAAAAACAATAAAGGGTGCGGCCGGACAGCGGTCAGACCCGGTAAGGAAGGACGGGGGTTGCTTGTTCCATATCATAGTTGATTTTGAGATGGCCCGGGATGCACGTCGGGGACGTGAGCATCAGGGCTCCGAGATCATCCAGTTCGGCGCAGTTAAACTGAATGATGTATATGAGACCGTGGACGAATTTTCACAGTATGTGCGTCCCGAGAACATTCAGATCGATGCTGACATCGAGGCGCTCACCGGTATTTCTAACGAAACGGTGGCGGATGCGCCGGTTTTTTCCGAGGCACTTAACTCGTTTTTAGACTGGATCGGGGATGCGGAGGTAAAAGTCTATTCCTGGAGTCTTACGGACTATTATCAGCTGCATCATGAATGTGAGAGAAAAGAATTGCTGGATGAACGCGTCCTGCGTCTTTTGGAAAACTGGGAAGATTTTCAGGAAGTGTTCGGGAAGGAACTCGGTGTTTCCCACAGCCTGCGGCTGGAGCACGCCCTGAAAGCGGCCAATATCGAATTTGAGGGAAAGGCGCACGATGGCCTGACCGACGCGCGAAATACGGCGCATCTGTTTGTGTTGTCGAAGGACCGCGCAAAGTTTGAAAAAGCCATCGCGGTGATCGCCGAAATGTTCCGCCCGAAAAAAAGTCTGTCCACCAGTTTGGGGGCTTTTTTCCCGGCTGGAATGGATCTTCCGGAAGGCCCGGATAGTGAAGTTTAGAGGCCTTAAATTTTGCCTCTCAAGAACTTAAAAAAAACTGTTGACAATTGTCGCCGACTTGTGTATAATAACATTCGGTCGTTGAAAACGGCAGGAAATGCGCGAGTGGCTCAGTGGTGGAGTATCGCCTTGCCAAGGCGAGGGTCGCGGGTTCGAATCCCGTCTCGCGCTCTTTCTTCTTTCTTCCGAAACGACGGCAATTCATAGTTTTTTTGCGCGAGTGGCTCAGTGGTGGAGTATCGCCTTGCCAAGGCGAGGGTCGCGGGTTCGAATCCCGTCTCGCGCTTTTTTGATTCCCGAAAGCAGTTTAAGGAGAAATCAAACATGGTTTCGAACAACGGACAGGCTAAGAATATTCTTGTGATCGGCGGAGGAGCCGCGGGCATGATGGCTGCGATCGCAGCGGCATCGGCCGGCGGCCATGTCACGTTGTTTGAAAAAAACGAAAAACTCGGCAAAAAACTCTATATCACCGGTAAGGGCAGATGTAACGTGACCAATGCCTGTGATCCGGAAGAATTCTTTTCGAATATCGTTCGGAATCCCCGCTTTATGTACAGCAGCTTCAAACTGCTTCCGAATGACTTGCTGATGACGCTTTTAGAGTCCTATGGCGTTTCGTTAAAGACAGAGCGCGGAAACCGTGTTTTTCCGGCCAGCGACCATTCTTCGGATGTTATTCGCGCGCTTTCGGATGAACTTCGTCGACAGAACGTACGCGTATGCCTGAATTATGAAGTGAAAGGGCTGCTGTTGGACGAACAGAATAAGCGATGCATCGGTGTGATCGGGCGGGATGGAAAAAAACACTTTTTCGATCACGTGATCGTGGCGACCGGAGGTCTTTCTTACCCGTCGACCGGATCTACGGGGGACGGTCTGCGTTTTGCCGAAAAGGCCGGACTTAAGGTGCAGGATTGCCTGCCCTCACTGGTTCCGTTTGAGGTGAATGAACCGGTCTGCAAGACGCTGTCCGGGATATCACTGAAAAATGTTGCGGTCCGTCTGACACAGGATACGAAGGAGATCTACTCGGGCTTCGGGGAGATGCTGTTCACGCATTTCGGCGTTTCCGGTCCGCTGATCCTGTCGGCGTCCGCTGTGGCGACCGAGGCGCTGGCGCATGGACAGAATCTGGTTCTGCACATCGATCTGAAACCGGCGCTGACGGAAAAACAATTGAACGATAAGATGGTCCGCCTGCTTACGGAAGGCGGCTCCAAAAGCGTTAAAAACGCCTTGGCATCCGTGCTTCCGACGAGACTGTTGCAGGCCGTGCTTGAGGCTTGCTCGCTGGATCCGGAGAAACGATCCGGCACGGTATCGAAGCAGGAAAGAAACGAATTTATCAACAAACTGAAAGATTATACATTGACCGTAACGTCAACGCGGGGCTATCCCGAAGCGGTGATCACGCGCGGCGGCGTGGATGTGAAAGAGGTTTCCCCGACCACCATGAAAGCTAAGAGCGTCGAAGGTCTGTCGTTTGCCGGTGAGGTCCTGGATGTCGATGCGCTCACAGGCGGCTTCAACCTCCAGATCGCCTGGTCCACGGGCTATGCTGCCGGCCTTTATGCGGCGGCTTCGGAGGAGAAAGAGGACGGCAAAAAAACGAAGGAGAAGGGAACCAAACGAAAGGAGAAGAAAAAAATGAACATACAGATAGCGATCGACGGTCCTGCCGGCGCAGGAAAAAGCACGATAGCAAAAAAACTTGCTGAGAAACTGAATATCCTTTACGTGGATACCGGGGCCATGTATCGTGCAGTGGCGCTGTATCTTTTAGAGAATGATGTTGACGTCGATGACGAAGCTGCGGTGACGGAGAACTGCCGCCGGGCTAAACTGGACCTTAAGCAGGAGGCGGACGGCCAGCATGTGTTTTTGAACGGACGGGATGTGAACGCTTTTATCCGCACGCCGAAGATCAGCGACGCGACTTCGCGTAGCAGTGCATACGCCGGGGTCCGCGCATATGTGGTGGCTTCCCAGCAGGAGATCGCTAATAACATCAGTCTGATCATGGATGGCCGGGATATCGGTACGGTCGTACTTCCGAATGCGACTCTGAAGATTTACCTGACCGCAGATCCCGAGGTGCGTGCAAAGCGCCGCTACGATGAAATGATCGCCCGTGGTGATTCCGCGGATTATGAGACGATCCTTCAGGAGATCAAAGAGCGCGATTATCGCGACATGCATCGGGAGGTTACGCCGCTGCGACAGGCGGAGGATGCGGTCTGCGTGGATACATCCTGCATGAGCATCGACGAGGTCGTGGAGACGATCTACGAATTGTGCCTTGAACGGATGAATTAAGAGGGAATATATGAAAGTTATTGTTGCGAAAAACGCAGGCTTTTGTTTTGGTGTGACTCGTGCCGTGGACTGCGTGTACGATGAAGTGAAAAAGAATACGGATCTGCCTGTGTACACCTACGGACCCATTATCCATAACGAGATCGTCGTTGAGGATCTGGCGAAACGAGGCGTGCGTGTGATCGAAGAGGGGGAGGACGTTTCCAAACTTCCGAAAGGCATCGTTATCCTTCGTTCGCACGGCGTGAGCGAGGCCGTATATCAGAGCATGATCGACAGCGGCCATCAGGTGATCGATGCGACCTGTCCTTTCGTGAAGAAGATTCACCGAATCGTAAGCGAAAAAAGCGCGGCCGGAGAGAAGGTCATTATCGCGGGCAACCCGGATCATCCCGAGGTCGCGGCGGTTTTGGGGTGGTGCAAAACGCCCGGCGCAGTGGTCGAAACACCCGAAGATCTCGAAAAGGTGATGAAAAATGTAAAAAACGGGGCTACTTTGGTCGCACAAACCACATTTAATCACAATAAATTCGAAAATCTTGTTGCGTTTGCTAAAGAAATGCGTTATAATATCAATGTTGTAAACACGATATGCAATGCAACTAAAGTTCGACAACTGGAAGCATGTGAGGTTGCTGCACAGGTTGACTGTATGTTGGTGATTGGCGGAAAGCATAGTTCCAATACTCAAAAACTGTATGAGATTTGCAAAAACGTATGCGCCAAAACCTATTATCTGCAAACGGTGGCCGATATTGATCCGAACTGGTTTGATGGTGCCGCATGTGTGGGGATAACGGCGGGGGCTTCTACCCCGAACAATATTATAGAGGAGGTTCAAACGCATGTCAGAAACGAGCTTTGAACAGATGTTAGAAGAAAGTTTTAAAACAATTCATACAGGAGAGGTAGTCACCGGTACGGTCATCGACGTTAAACCCGAAGAGATCGTTTTGAATATCGGCTATAAGGCAGACGGTATCATTACACGTAATGAATACACCAACACACCGAACGCAGATCTTACGACTATGGTTAAAGTCGGCGACGAATTGTCCGCTAAGATCTTAAAGGTCAATGACGGCGAGGGCCAGGTACAGCTTTCTTACCGTCGTATGAAGAACGAGCGCGTCAGCAAGGAACTGGAAGAGGCTTTTGAAAACCAGACCGTACTTCGCGCACAGGTCAGCCAGGTACTGAAGGGCGGCCTCGGAGTGATCGTGGATGATACCCGCGTATTCATTCCCGCAAGCCTGGTATCCGACGTTTATGAGAAGGATCTGTCCCGTTATGAGGGAAAGGAAGTTGAATTCCTGATCACAGAGTTCAACCCGAAGAAGCGCCGCATCATCGGCGACTGCAAGACCCTGCTCATTGCTAAGAAGGAAGCTGCTCAGAAGGAGCTCTTCGCTAAGCTTGAGGTCGGAAGCGTTGTAACCGGTAAGATCAAGAACATCACCGATTTCGGTATCTTCGTTGATCTCGGCGGTGCAGACGGACTGGTTCACATTTCCGAGATGTCCTGGGGACGTCTGGAGAGCCCGAAGAAGAACTTCACCGTAGGCCAGACAGTTACTGCTTATGTTAAGGAGATCCACGATACAAAGATCGCCCTTTCCATGAAGTTCCCGGATCAGAACCCTTGGAAGAACGCTGCAGAGAAGTATGCTGTAGATACCGTAGTTGAAGGAACCGTAGTTCGTATGGCAGACTTCGGTGCATTTGTAGAACTGGAGTCCGGCATTGATGCTCTGCTTCATGTTTCCCAGATCGCAAAAGAGCGCATCGGAAAGCCTTCGGACGTACTGAAGATCGGCCAGAAGATCACTGCGAAGATCGTAGATTTCAATTCCGAAGAGAAGAAGATCAGCCTGAGCATGAAGGCGCTTCTCGCAGATAAGGAAGAGAATGAGGACGTAGCTCCCGTAGATATCGAAGCAGTAGCTGCTGCAAGCGCTGAGGAAGCACCTGCAGAAGCAACCGAAGAGACAAACGAATAATTCTCAGATCGAGATCATAAATTAAGCGGCTGTCGTGATCGACAGCCGCTTTTTTGTAACAAATCGTAAGTTGATCAAGAACTTCAGATACCGGTTGTTTTGCCCGCAGTTAAAGAGAAACAAAAAAACCGGCACGTAAAACCCGTGCCGGTAAAGAATATGTGAAAGGAAAGGACCGCGTGCCGGCCGAAAAACATGCACACTAAAATGCCAGCAGGTCCAGAAAATATACACAGATGATATGGAAGATGACAATGCAGGGCATGCCGATCAGAAAACTGCGGTGCTTCGTCTTATGACGGAACACGAACATGCCCAAAAGACTGCCCCAGGCAGCTCCTAAAAATGCGGTCAAAAAGAGTGTGGTCTCCTGAATGCGCCACTGGTGACGGCGCGCACGGCTTTTATCCAAACCCATCTGGATAAAGCCAATAACCCCCATAAAAGCGAGGTATATATATACATATAACATTATAATATCTCCGAAATAATGAGCGAAATCAAGGCTGAGCATAAGCTCGTCAGTAGTAAAGTGTCCGGGGATATGGAATGTTCCATCCGAAGTAAAGAAAGTAATGCAGGCTACGGAACCTGACTGTGTCCCGCAAAAGTGCTTTCGCACGCAAACCAGGAAAATAACTGCCTGACTCCCTCAAACACAATTTAAGTATATACTAAACGAAGATGAATTACAACACCTTTTCCGAGAAAATTTTACCGGATGTGAAGATACGTTCTGAAGTTTATGATTTTGGAAAAACGGCCCGATCGGTTTGACGAAAAAGGAGCCTTTATGGTAAAATACAGGAAAAGGTTTGCGGTGCAAAACCATGTGCAGGATAGGGGGCAGAATATGAGTTTCAGAGTCATTTACGGCCCCGGCGGAGCCGGGAAATCCCACTATATCTATGAAGAATGTATAAGGCGCTCTTTGGAGCATCCGGACCGGATGTTCTATATTTTGGTGCCCGAACAGTCGACGCTTTCGACCCAACAGCATCTGCTGGCGTTGCATCCGAGACATGGCTCGGTCAACATCGACGTTATCGGTTTTACGACGTTGGCGTATCGCGTGATCGAGCAGCTGCACATTCCCACGAAGAAGATGATCGACGATTCCGGTAAGATGCTCCTGATGCGCCGTGCCGTGCGTAATGTCTCAAAGGATCTGAAGATCCTGAAGTATGACAGTGAAAAGACCGGCTTTCTGGACAATGTCTGCCACACCCTGGGTGAGATGGCCTCCTTCGGGCTGTTTGAGGAGGGAAGCCTGCTTCAGACCATGCTTGCAACTCCGGAGCAGGATTCGCCGCTTTCCGCGCATTATATACTGCGCCAGAAGCTTTCGGACCTGTCGCTGATCTGGAAGTCGTATCGTGCTGAACTCGAAGAACGTTTCATGGATAAGGATGAACTCATGCCGATCCTGTGTAAGGGTCTGCCCGAATACGCCGCTCAGGTGCCCTTTGAGATCTACCTGGATGGTTTTAACGGTTTTACTCCGCTGCAGTACCGCGTCATTACCCATCTGATGCTCCATGGGCTGCGCGTCAGTGTAGCACTGTGTGCAAAGAAGGGGACGCTGAATGATACATCGGACGGAGCCCTGTTTGCCTCGGCAGCGAAAATATATGCCCGGTTGACGGATACGGCCGTTCGCGAGCAGATCGCCGTAGAACCCGATGTATCGATCGGGGAGGATCTTGTCTACCGGCTTCGGGAAAACGACGAATTGAGCTATTTAGAGCGAAATTATGAGCAAATGGTTCGTCCTGAGCCCTGGCAGCATGAATGCGAGGCAATCGAACTGTATCGACTGGATCATCCGACCATGGAGGTCTCCATGGTAGTGCGGATCATTCGGGATCTGGTTTACCGGGAAGGCTACCGCTTTTCCGATATCGCCATCGTGTCCGGTAAACCGGACAGTTTCCATGATATCATAGTCCGTGAGTTCACACGGGCAGGCATCCCGTATTTCACGGATTCGACACGGGATATGACCGACAGCGATTATACGAATTTCGTGCTCAGTCTGTTCGGATTGCTGACGTACGGTTTCCGTAGGGACAGCGTCCTGAGCAGCCTGAAATACGGCTATGTCATTCCTGCGGAGGCTCTCGATCTGTTTGAGAATTTTGTCATTGCCCGCGGGATCAACTCCTATAAGCGTTTCCTGAAGATCGCAGACGAAGAGATCGAGGACGACGTCCACCGGATCGTGCGTGAAGTCCTGGCAGTGTTCGGGCCTTTCTACGAACGGTTCCGCAAAGGAAAGCATACGGCCGGCGAGTACCTGGAGGGAATCGCCGATGTTCTGAATGCCTGCGATGCCGCGAAGACCATCCGCAGCCGGATCGATTTTCTGAATGAGGACGGCCAGTATGACCGCGCGGCGGAATACGGGGCCGTGCAGGAGAAGATGCAGAATCTGTTCGCCCAGACCCGAAGTTTGATGGCGGAGGATCCCATGTGTCCGGATGAACTGGAAGAACTGCTGACCGCCGGACTGGAGGATATGAAGATCGGCGTGATCCCACCGACGCTGGATCGCGTGATCATCGGGCAGCTGCGCCGCATGCGTATCGGTAAAATAAAAGCTTTGTTTATGATCGGGGTTAATGAAGGACTGTTTCCGCTCGTAGCACAGGGCGGTGGTCTGATCAGCGACTCGGACCGAGATATTCTGTATGACATGGCTGTCGAACTGGCACCCTCAGCATCCAGGGACAGCATGAATGATAAATTATATCTATATCAAATGTTCACTACGCCGTCAAAGCGTCTCTATATATCCTATTCTTCAATGGATTCGGAAGGGGAGGCACTGCTTCCTTCCTATGTGATCGAACAGATCCGAAGACTGTTTCCGAAGTTGAAGGTAAAGGAAGATTTGCCGAAAGATAATCGGACGCTGCTGAATCCTGATTATTGTATAGATTTGATTTCAAAAAAGGAGTCTGCGTTCGGAAACTATTATCAAGCTCTCTATCGTTGGTACATGGAGAGCCCGAAATATGCGAAGCTCCTGGCGCAGCTAAAAGAACTGGCCGAATACACCTATGTTCACAAACCGCTTCCGGAAAGCGTTGCGAGACGGCTGTTTGAACATAATAACAGCATCAGCCCTTCGCGTTTGGAGACCTACGGTTCCTGCGCGTTCTTACATTTCCTGGGTTACGGCCTGGGGCTTTCCGAACGAAAAGAAGCTGAATTGGATGCTTTGGATAAAGGTTCATTCTATCATGCCGCACTGGAGTTCATCCTGGAGGAACTGTCTGCAGGCAGTTCCGGAGCTGCGTCTCAAAACGCAGATGGTCAGGGGGCAGATACACAGGATGCAGATGCACAGAACACAGAAGCACTGGATGCCGAACTGGTTCGCCGTGCACTGGAGCATGCGTATTTGCAGGATCCGTATTTGAATGAAAAAATAGAGGATAACGGGTATCATCAGTACCTGTCCCGTTTCTGGGAGAGGGAGATCGCCTTCCTCGTGAAGGTTCTGAAACGGCAGATCCGTTTGGGTGATTTCAAGAAGTTTTATTGTGAGGTTCCGTTTGGCAAATTGCGTGATGAAAGCGCTACCCCGAAACTGCATCTGGATCCTTTAAAGATCCCGGGCACGGACTGCATGATCCGGGGAAAGATCGACCGAATCGATGAGACGGAAGACGGTAGTTTCATCCGCGTTATCGATTATAAGACGGGAAATCGTAAGCTCGATTTTGCCCTGTTGTCGGAGGGGGCTCAGTTGCAGTTGCCGATCTACATGTCCGCGATCCTTCGCGATCGGATCTCAAAGGGAATGGACATCCGTCCGGTCGGCGTTTACTATTTCCATGCGGCTATGCCGATGCTTCAGGCTGACACCGCAACCATGGATGCAATCGACCAAAACCGGGATGATTTCATTGAGGAGTGCAAGTTCATGAATTCCCGGATGAACGGCCTTACGAATTCGGATCCGCAGATCCTGGCGCATCAGGAGTCGAATCTGGGACCGACGGACACATCCGCCCTGGTCGATGGTATCAGGATAAAAAAAGACGGAGGCTTCTATGCCGGAGCACATGTCCTGTCCACCGGGGAATTCCTACGGTTCTCGGATCACGTCATGCAAAAGATCGCGGACCTGTACGGGGACATGATGTCCGGAAAGATCCCCGTAAATCCGATCAATAACAGTACTACAAACAGCTGCGGATACTGTCCGTTCAAAGCGGTTTGTCATATCAATGACAAACGAAACGGTATGAAGAAACGAAGAGTCCGGGCATTAAACTATAAAGATTTTATCGAAGGACTCCATTCGGATGATGAACGAGAGAAAGGAGAGTGATCTATATGGCAGTGATCTGGAATACACAACAGCAGCAAGTCATTGACCATAGAGAAGGGAATCTCCTGGTTTCAGCGGCGGCCGGAAGCGGAAAGACGGCGGTGCTTACCGAGCATGTCCTGAAGCGGGGATTAAACCCTGAACATCCGATGGGCATCGACCGCCTTCTGATCATGACGTTTACTGCAGCGGCTGCTTCGGAGATGAAGGACCGGATCCGCAAGGCGTTGCAGGATGCTCTGGATAACGGCGGCTGTGATGAAAAACTTCGTACTCATCTACGTCTTCAGCTGACAAAACTTCCCTATGCGTCGATCTCGACCATTCACAGCTTCTGTCTGAATGTCATCCGGGAGAATTTCTTTAAGATCGATTTGGAACCGAATTTGGGCATCGGTGATGAAGCAGAGATCAAACTTTTGTTATCCGATGTGATCGAAACGGTTTTGGAATCGTATTATGCGGAAGAGGATTCCGAGGCTTTTCTTTCTCTGGGCATGTTGTTTGGCAACCGAAAGTCCGCCCTGGCCCGAGCCATTGAGGAACTGTATGGGAAGTGTCGTGAATACGTTGACCTCGAAGAGTTTTTGGAGGGGACAGTGGATGTTTACGACGGCGGTCAAAATGAAAAGCTGAAGAAAGATATCATTGCATATGAAAAGAAGAAACTGCGTCCGCTGCTGATCGCGGAGGCGGCTGCCCTGGAGCTGGCAGATCAGATCTCCGTGGCGCATCCGGGTTCCCGGCATGTTTCACTGTTTGAGGGGATAGCAGAGCTGGCGAGGACGGCCTATAACAAAGAAACGCTGACCGAAGCCATCGATTGGCTCAAAGATCCGGCCAATAAGATCGGCTCCCTGCGTACGAACAAAAAAGAGGATGAAGAATATTCGGAACTTTACGAGCATGCAAAAGCCGAGAAGAAAAAGATCACGAAACTGATCGACGATGTAAAAAAGGTCTCACCATTCTCTTGGAACACGATGGAAATGGAACTGTCGCGTCTGCGTCCGCAAGTTGTTCTTCTGACACAGATTGTACGTCAGGTGCATAAACTGTTCCAACAGGAGAAGAACCGTCTGCGCCTCATGGATTACTCCGATATGGAGCACTTTGCGTACAAACTACTTTCGGATCCGGAGGTAGCGGAGGTATACAGGAAGCGTTATGAAGAGATCTTGGTCGATGAATACCAAGACAGCAATGAGATGCAGGATGCTTTGATCCGGTCCATCTGTCGCGAACCGGAAGCGCCCGGGAAGTCGAATGTATTCATGGTCGGGGATGTCAAGCAGAGCATTTACCGTTTTCGCCGCGCGAAACCGGAGTTGTTTATTGAAAAATTTAACCGATACCGGGCAGGCGATGGAAACGGAACGCTGATATGCCTGAACAGTAATTACCGAAGCCGCGAAGCCATCCTGAACGGTATCAATTCGATCTTTGCGGATCTGATGACTGAGGAGCGTGGCGGTATCGTATACGATGAGACGGCTCGCTTGAACCCGGGTGCGGCGTATCCCGGAGATGAGGAGAAGATCCCGCGGGTTCTGATCGATACGATAGTCATGGGGGACCAAAATGCGCCTCCCGAAACGGATGTGACCGGCGACGGAGAGGATACACCGGAGGCTCCGGATGAGACGAACGCCGGGCCGGACGAAGGCTCTAAGACCGATGAAGAGTCAGAGGAAGAAGAACGAAGTGATTTCGAACTTCAGGCTATTCTGATCGGAAAGAGAATCCGGGAGATCCTGGAAACGGAACAGGTCTACGATCTGAAGGGAAAAACTTATCGCTCCGCGCAATATCGCGACATCGCGATCCTTATGCGTTCGGTGAAAAACGCGGAAGAGCAGTTCCTTTCGGTATTGCGGGATGAATTCGGGATCCCCGTGGTTTCGACGGAAGGGGCCGCTTACTTTGAGACCCCGGAAGTTCGGGATCTGATCGAGTTTTTACGTATCTTGGACAATCCGCTCCAGGATATTCCGCTGGCGACTGTAATGGCATCGCCGATGTTTGATTTTACACCCGAAGAAATGGCGCTGATCCGGCTCGGTGCACCCGCTGCCGACCGTTTTTTCAAGGCGGTGGAAGGGTATGAAGGGGACGATGTGTTCCTGGGTAAAAAGACGGATCGTTTCATCCGGATCTTCCGTGACTTGCGGGAATGCAGTACCTTCAGCACCATTCCTGAGCTGTTGGAGATGATCCTGCAGAAGACTGATTACCGGAGTAAGATCTCTGCCATGCCCGGCGGGCGCGGACGCGAGATCAATGTCAACATGCTGCTGTTAAAGGCAGCAGATTTCGAGAAGACCAATTACCGGGGCATTGACCGGTTCCTTCGCTACATTGACCGGTTGAAACAGAAGGAGATCATCCTGTCCGAGCCGAACAAACTGAGTGACGAAGAAGACGTGGTTCGTGTGATGACGATCCATAAGAGCAAAGGCCTGGAGTTCCCGTTTGTTTTTTTGGCAAATGCGCAGAAAGACCTGAGTAAATCCAATCGCAACAGCTCTGCGTTTGTTTATGATCCGGACTACCATCTGGCATTTGACTACGTCAATCCGATTCTGTCGGTGAAGATCGAATCCAATCTCAAAAAGATCATCCGGGATAAGGATCAGGACGAAGGACTTTGCGAAGAGAGTCGTGTACTGTATGTGGCCCTGACGCGTGCAAAGGAAAAGATGTATGTGGTCGGATGTATCCCTGCGAAAGAGCGGCCGGATCCGGAGGAACCAGCGGCCACGGAGTTTTCCGATGACGATTTCTTCAATAAGCCAACTTATCTGAAATGGATGCTCAGAAGTGTTCGGGGAAAACTGCGAAAGACCGAAATGCGGCCGGAGGCGACAGTATACGAGGGAGAGGATCTGGCGGTGATTCTGCATTCGCAGAAGGCTCTGGAAACGGAATTCGAGGCGATCCGCAATGCATCGGAAAGAGCCGGCGATCCGGCTGGGGCAGCGGGTGAAAGCGAAGTACCTCTGAGTGATGAGGAGGCATGGGCAGAGATCGAAAAACGGTTTTCTTATGTATATCCTTATACCGCACTCGGCGACCAGAAGGCAATCGTTTCCGTGTCTGAGGTAAAACATCGTTTCATGGAAGAAGAAGGCGTTACCTTTGAAGAAGTCGGGCAGTCGAATCCGCAGAAGGTATCCGGTAAGGACGATCCGGTTTTGGATGCGGCTTCGGATGAAAACGGTAAGGACGCCGGAAAAACGGATTGCTTCGTGTTCGATACCACACAGGAGGAAAACACCGGAGCGCTCCGGGGAACTGCCGTCCATAACGTGATGGAGCATCTGGATTTTGCAGAGACCATGAAACAGGCGGACCGCGTCGGTTATATCAAAGAAAAGATCCGTGAACTGACGGAAAAAGGCATCCTCGATGAAACGATGCAGAAACTGGCGGATTCGAGAAAGATCGCCCGGTTTTTCGACAGTGAGCTTGCAAAAAAGATGGCATGCGCTCAGGAACGGGGAGCTCTGAAGAGGGAAGTCCGTTTCCTGTATGCGATCCCGGCACATGTGTATCTGCGGGATTATCAGAATGCGCAGGTCAATGAGGCGGTCGCCGCACAGGATGATCTGGTGCTGGTTCGCGGTATCATCGATGCTTATTATGCCGATGAAGACGGACATCCCGTCATCATGGATTACAAGACCGATTTCCTGCCGGAAAACGGGGGCGAAGAGATCCTGACGAAACGGTATCTGGCGCAGTTGAAACTGTATAAAGACGCCCTGGAAAGCATGATGCAAACGTCGGTAAAAGCCTGTGTATTGTACTCGTTTTCACTGGGAAAAGAAATCCCTCTTCCGCTCTAAAAATGCTTTACAGAGTATCGTTTTAATGATAAAATCAAGGGTGGAGTAAGGCAGATGATCGCGGCTGCAAAGACGAAAGGTTGCAGGTGAGGAAAGTCCGGGCTTCGCAGGGCAGGATGCCGGATAACGTCCGGTGGAGGCGACTCTAAGGATAGTGCAACAGAAATATACCGCTGGGAGCGATCCCGGTAAGGGTGGAAGGGCAGTGTAAGAGACTACCGCCGTGTTGGTAACAACGCGGGCATATGTAAACCCCATCCGAAGCAAGACCGTATGGAAACGAATGGCGGCCCGTCAATGTTTCAGGTAGGTCGCTTGATCCTATCGGCAACGATAGGGCTAGACAGATGATCATCGAATACATAACCCGGCTTACAGCTTTGCTCCTTTTTTGGTTTTGTATTCTTATCGAAAGAAATTGAAAATAGAATTAACCATCATGAATTTGGAGGTCAGAATGGAAAGAGAAGACAAATTAAAAGCATTGGACGCAGCCATCTCCCAGTTGGAGAAGTCCTATGGCAAGGGCACCGTCATGAAACTCGGCGACCCTTCGTCCCAGATGAATATTGAGACGATCCCGACCGGTTCCCTCAGTCTGGATCTGGCGTTGGGACTCGGCGGCATCCCGAGAGGCCGTATCGTAGAGATCTACGGACCGGAGTCTTCCGGTAAAACAACGGTCGCTCTCCATATGGTATCGGAGGTTCAGAAGCGCGGCGGTATCGCAGGCTTCATCGATGCCGAGCACGCATTGGATCCGACTTATGCGAAGAACATCGGCGTTGATATCGACAACCTGTATATTTCCCAGCCGGATAACGGAGAGCAGGCACTTGAGATCTGCGAGACCATGGTTCGTTCCGGAGCACTCGATATCGTGATCGTTGACTCGGTCGCAGCATTGGTTCCGAAGGCAGAGATCGACGGAGACATGGGCGACTCTCATGTGGGCCTTCAGGCGCGTCTAATGAGCCAGGGCCTTCGTAAACTGACCGCAGTGATCAGCAAGACCAATTGTGTCGTTATTTTCATTAACCAGTTGCGTGAGAAGATCGGCGTTATGTTCGGAAATCCCGAGACTACGACCGGCGGACGTGCGCTGAAGTTCTATTCCTCGATCCGTCTGGATGTTCGCCGCGTTGAGTCGCTGAAGTCCGGCGGTGATGTAGTAGGAAACCGTGTGCGC
>ONPC01000128.1 GCA_900319565.1 uncultured Eubacteriales bacterium
CCCCGGCAGCTATATGGAAAACGGGAAATGGGTGGAGATCCCGGCCATGAGCATCAAGCGGGAATACAATTTCGACGAGGTGGGAGATAAGGACATGTACCTCCTGCATCACGAGGAGATCGAATCCCTGGCGAAAAACATCCCCGGTGTGAAGCGCATCCGTTTCTTCATGACCTTCAGCCAGAGTTACCTGACCCACATGAAGTGTCTAGAAAATGTCGGCATGCTTTCGACCGAGCCCATGATGTATGAAGGACGTGAGATCGTTCCGATCCAGTTCTTAAAGGCGCTGCTGCCGGATCCGGCTTCGCTCGGACCGCGCACGAAGGGTAAGACGAACATCGGCTGCATCTTCACCGGCGAAAAAGACGGTAAGAAGAAGACCTATTATATCTACAATGTGTGTGACCACCAGGAGTGCTACCGGGAGGTCGGTTCTCAGGCCATTTCCTACACCACTGGCGTACCTGCGATGTGCGGCGCCATGATGATGCTGAAGGGCCTTTGGAATAAGCCCGGTGTTTACACAGTGGAAGAATTCGATCCGGATCCGTTCTTAGAGGCACTGGGTAAATACGGTCTGCCGCATAAGGAAAGCCACGATCCGATCCTGGTTCCCTGATCTTAAGGACCGAGACGAAATGTAAATACCGCGTTGTCTGCGCGTGGCCGGGAGCTGCGCGCAGACATATATTTCGAGCCGGCTGTGTGATGCAGCGCTCGAAAGATATAAGGAGTTACGGATGATTATGAAAGAGAAGATCAGACATCTGAAGCTTTCCGGCGCCGGAGCAAATATGCCCCGGCGTATTCTTTGCAGTGATATTCCGACGCCGTGTTATCTGATCGACGAAGGAAAACTGCGGGAAAACGGAAAGATATTAAAGGAGATCGCGGATGCGACGGGAGCCAGAATATTGCTGGCACAGAAGGCATTTTCCAACTACGACCTGTACTCGGTCCTTCAGGAATACTTAGCAGGCACAGAAGCCAGCGGCCTGTTCGAGGCGCGTCTGGGGCATGAAGAGATGCCGGATAAAGAGTGCCATGTTTTTTCAGCAGCCTACGTTCCGGAACAGTTCGAAGAACTGCTTCAGTATGCGGACCACATCGTGTTCAACAGCCCGTCGCAGCTGCGCCTGTACGGACCGGCGGCGAAAGTAGCAGGGAAACAGATCGGCCTTCGGATCAATCCGCTGTGTCAGACGCAGGAGGGACATGAGATTTACGATCCGTGCGCTCCGGGCGGAAGACTCGGGACCACGAAGCAGGCCTGGGATGAACAGATGGACGAAGAACTCATCGCCCTTCTCGACGGACTGCATTTCCACACCCTGTGCGAGCAAAATTCCGACGCACTGGAGATCACCCTGCGCGCTGTGGAGGAGCAGTTCGGTCCGGTCATGAAAAGGATGCGCTGGATCAATATGGGTGGCGGCCACCACATTACGCGGGCGGACTACGACCGCGAACTGCTGAAGAAACTCATCTGCCATGTCCGGGACACCTATGGCGTCACCGTGTATCTGGAGCCGGGCGAAGCGGTCGCGTTAAACGCGGGTTACCTGTGCACCCGTGTTCTGGATTTCGTGAAAAACGGCGATGTGGTCAATGCGATCCTGGATATGTCGGCAGCCTGTCATACGCCGGATGTTCTCGAGATGCCGTACCGTCCGCCGCTCTATGAAGGCTATGAGGCGGGAGAGAAGCCTTACACCTATCGTCTGGGCGGCCCGACCTGTCTGTCCGGCGACATCATCGGAGATTATGCCTTTGAATGCCCTTTAAAGGCCGGAGACCGGCTTTTATTCGAGGATATGGCGATCTATACCACTTGCAAAAACAACACGTTTAACGGCATGCCTCTGCCCGATATCTGGGTCGTACGTGGCGACGAAGCAGAGCGGCTGACCGATTTTTCGTATGAAGACTTCAAGGAGCGTCTGGGAACTTCCGGGAAGAACGAAAAAAACTGAGGTTTTGCGCTCAAAACGACTCCGAAAAATGAGCCTTTTGTTGCCTGATTTCACAAAAAAGACACAGTTATTTAGTTAAATGGTAGAGTACATTGAAAGGTCTGCACTGCGGACTTTAAAAACGATGAATGAGCCTGGGAGGAAACGGCATTGATCGAAGTTAAAAACCTGGTAAAACGATACGGACTGATCCCTGCGGTCGACGATATCAGCTTTACGTTGCATCCCGGAAAGATCTACGGATTTCTGGGACCGAACGGAGCGGGTAAGTCCACGACGATGAATATGATGACGGGATACATTGCCCCGACGGGAGGGGATGTCCTGATCAATGATTTCAGCATTATGGAGGATCCGGAGGAAGCGAAGAGCTACATCGGATACCTGCCCGAGATCCCGCCGGTCTATCCGGACATGACGGTAGAAGAATACCTGCGGTTCGTCTCCGAACTCAAGGGCGTGAAACGCAGCGAGCGGAAGGCCCAGATCGATATGGCGATCAACCGGACGCGGCTGAATGAGTACCGCCACCGTCTGATCCGCAACCTGTCCAAAGGTTACCGGCAGAGAGTCGGCCTGGCGCAGGCCATTCTGGGACACCCGCAGTTCATCATTCTCGATGAGCCGACGGTTGGCCTGGATCCGAAGCAGATCCTGGAGATCCGCTCACTGATCCGTGAACTGGTTATTTCGGACGATGATGTTTCGGCAGACGAAAACCGCGAGATCAAGGGAGCGATCATGGCTCCGACAGAGGAACGTCCCATCGTGCTCCTGAGTTCGCACATCATGCAGGAAGTCAGCGCAGTCTGCGATGAGATCCTGATCATTGCCCATGGACGTCTGATCGTCATGGATACTCCGGAGAACCTGATCGCCCGGTATCACACGAAGGACGTTTACGAGATCGAAGCACGTACGACCGAGGAGAACTTAAATGAGGTGCTGGCTCCGTTTAAGAGCATGGCGGAGTTTGATTTTGACAGCAACGATATGCCCGAGGGCGTGGCGAAGGTTCGCCTGACGTTTGAAAAAGGTGCGGACGTAGCCGAGCTGTTGTTTAAGACGCTGGCGAAGGCCGGGGTTCCGGTGCGTCAGTTGAAAAACGAAGTCCCGACACTGGAGGATATCTTCCTGCGTTTGGTCGCAAAAGCGGACGAAGAGTACGCGCAGCGCGAAGAAGAGCGTATGAAGGAAGAAAAAACGAGCGCGGAAGCCTCGGATAGTATCATCTTCACGGAGATGCCTCCTACAGGTGAAGAACCCGAGGCGGACGTAGATGAGGCGGACGCAGATGAGACGGGAGCGGACGCAGCAGAGCCCGCAGAAGAAGAGAAAGGAGGAGAAGAGTCATGATCGCAGTTTTAAAGCGTGAATTCAGATCGTATTTCAACGATATGCTCGGCTATTTTATCATAGCGGTCATCCTGCTTTTCTTCGGCCTGGGTTTCTCATACAGTAATATCGAGGCCGGCAGTCCGTTCTATGCACACGCGATCGCAGGCATAAGTGCTTATATGCCCATCCTGATCCCGATCCTGACCATGCGGAGTTTTTCCGAGGAACGCAGATCCAAAACCGATCAGCTGCTTCTTACCTCACCGGTCAGTGTCTGGAAGATCGTTCTGGGTAAATATCTGGCCATGGTTGCGGTATTTGCCATCCCGGTCCTGATCTCCTGCGCATATCCGGTCGTCATCTACATGACCGGTACGTACGCTTATCCGATGACCGATTATTCGACGATCCTGGCTTTCTTCCTGATCGGCGCTTCCTATATCGCCATCGGCATGTTTTTCTCTTCCATAACGGAGAGCCAGATCATTGCGGCTTTGCTTGCTTTCGGCTTTTTGTTCCTGATGGAAATGATGAATGATTTCGCCGATAAGCTCCCTGCGGATGAGTGGAAAAACGCCTGGATCTTTGTGGGTCTGGCAGCAGTATTCTTCCTCATCTTCTTTAAGATGACGCAGAACTTTTACGTGTCGCTCTCTGTGTTTGCAGCTCTTTGTATCGGGATCCTGGTCACCTATCGCGTCAATCCGGAGGTGTTCTACAACTCGGTTCGTCAGATCATGCACAGCATTCCCTATGCCGGAACGCTCGTATATTTTGCAAATAATATTTTCGATATTCCTTCGATCGTGCTGTACCTGTCGGTCGCTCTGTTTTTCTGCTTCCTGACCATCCAGTCGATCCAGAAGAGAAGATATAGCTAGGAGGAAGAAGAAATGGAAAACAATCATTCTGGAAAAGCTTCCTTAAAGCATGGTTCCTACAGCATGATGCTGACGATCTTAGTCCTCGGATTTTTGGTCGCGGTCAATATCCTGGTCCATAAACTTCCGGTTAGCTGGGTCTCCTATGATATGAGCGATGTGAAGATCTATTCGATCGGAGATAAGTCTAAGGATGTAGCCCGTTCGATCGATGAGGATGTTACGATCTATCTTATCGGAAAAGATGATGTATATGACCATATTTTGAATCAGATGCTGAGTTTGTATGAGGACCTGTCCTCAAAGATCCACGTGAAGAACCTGGATATTAACCGTGATCTGTCTGTTCTGATGGATTACGGGGTGGATCAGCTGACCATCGAGGAAGGAAGCCTTCTCGTGGTTTCTGCCGAGAGAAGCAAATTTATCCCGGAGGCTGATATCTACGAACTGGACTACGCGAAAACCGCGCAGGCCGCATACAAACAGTATTATTACAATTACGACGGCGAGGGCGAGGTCACGTCAGCGCTGATCTATGTGACGACGGATGAGATCCCGAAGATCTATACCATCACCGGCCATAATGAGATCCCGATGGGAGAAACGATCTCCTCCGCTGTGAAAAAAGCGAATTACGACATTCAGGAAGTTAACTTGACGACTTCAAAGATCTCTTCGGATTGTGATATCCTGCTGATCAATGCTCCGGTAACGGACTACTCTCCGGATGAATGTAACCAGATCCGGGATTATGTAGATCGCGGCGGAAAACTGATGATCAACTGTACATATGAAAACTACGACATGCAGAACTTCCGCAACTTGCTTTTGTACTGTGGCATTGAACTGAAGCAGGGTGTTGTCTTTGAGCAGGCAGACCACAGTAAAGATGCGAACAATCCGTTTGTGTATTTTGCAAATGTCAGCAGTTCGCATGCATTGACCCAGAATATGTCGCAGAATTCCTATGTTTACACGCATATCTCCACGGGTCTGTTCACCTCGGACACAAAGAAAAATTCCGTTACCATCAAGCCTTTTCTGCAGACCACGGACGGTGCATTTCAGCGTGTGAATTACAAGACAGAGTCTAAGGTCACGAAGACGGCGGATGATATCTCCGGACCGCTCACGATCGGCCTGACTGCCGAAGACAGTCTGACCGGTATGAAGTTGGTCGCATTCGGAACCGCCAATCTTGTAGATGACAGCATTTTGGTCACCTTCCCGAATGTGTTAAACAGCGACCTCTACATTTCGGCGCTGAACTACCTGTGCTCGTTCGACCGCAGTGTCAGCATCCCTGTTAAGAATACGGATTTCGGACAGAACCTCTACATGGCGTCAAGCAGAAACAAAGCTCTGGTCATTACGGTCGGCGCGCTGCCTGTGCTTATTCTGTTGATCGGTTTTGTTGTATGGTGCAGAAGGAGAAATCGGTAATGGCGGGTCTTACGGCAGAACAAAGAAAGAAAAGAAAAAAGAGAAAAAAGATCCTTTCGATCGCGATTCCGGTCGCTCTGTTACTCGGGCTGGCGGGCCTGGTCATCGGCGTTAAGCTCGTGGACCGGTATAACGAAAAGATCCGGCTCGAGAAGCTGGCCGCTGAAACGACGGCGGCGCCTAAGGGCAGGGAACTGGTAAAACTGACCGCAGACGATCTCGAAGAGATCACGGTCGTTTCGGCCGATAACCCTACCGGTGAGAAGAAATCGTTTAAGAGGACCGGAGAGGACCGGGCCTGGGTCTGGACGGAGGATCCCGATCTTCCGCTCAGTAAGAGCCTGATCAACGGTCTGGTAAACAACGTGGCCGAGATCTCAAGCATTAACACGATCTCGGACGATAAGAGCGGAAGCAGCGACGTGTATGGTGTGAAGACTCCCGCCCACACGGTTTCCTTTACGAC
>ONPC01000158.1 GCA_900319565.1 uncultured Eubacteriales bacterium
AGTTTTATGAGGGGAAAGTAAGGGAGCCTTCGGCGGATAAATCGGAGTTCTGACGGTCGGGTGGAAAACGACGGATGGAGGGGGTATTAGGACTTTCTCGGCGGCAAATAGGACTTGTGTTAGATAGTCCTACATGTTATAATGAGAGAAATAAATCGTGTATTACGTGCGAAGGAGGTATCATCAATGGGATTGTTTTCTAAGTTGTTCGGTGCTAAGGCCGAAAAAGAAGCTATGGACGTTTTGAAAAACATCACGCAGGCGGCTGTGGACGCGCAGAAGGAACAGAATGCGCAGGGTGCACAGACTGCACAGAACGTGAGCGCTGCAAGCAGCGCGAGTGCAGCACCTTCGTATGCAGCCGAGGAAGAACCTTCCGGTTTTTCGTGGGGCCCGACTATGCCGGCGCAGGAGAACCAGTATAATTTCCCCGGAACCTATGAGGAGTATTTCGACAGCATTTTCCTGAAGGAATACCCGCAGCTGCGTGTGGAGAAGGAAGTTTACGGGTACAATAAGAACCTGGCGTATACGTTCTACAACGGTGATAAGAGAGTGCTGGTTGTCGAAATCATTGGCCGAAAGAGCGCTCCTGAGAAGCGCCGCAATGACTGCCGTAAGAACGGCGTGGCTTACCTGCGTTATTATCACAACTACCATGGCTGGTGGAATGTGAAGCAGTACGTGATCGAGCGTACCAACAAAGCACTCGGTATCTGATCGGGTGCGAAGACGGCGCATCGGTGATCAGACTGCGCTTAAAATGAATGTGTTCAGATCGGAATAAAGAACGCCTAGCGCCCGCGGTGGGCCCGGCGTGGATGCACAGTAGGATTTCGCGGGCAATCCATCCACGTACGGTCCGGTACATTCAGGAATTTTCCTGAATTTAATTTCTTCTTGATTCCGTTTGAAGGGGAGTGGAAATTCCCCGAAAAAACCGCTGCAGGTATAGCGCCTGCGGCGGTTTTTTGGTACAATGGTCTTGTGATAAACAGTATGAATGAAGCAATACATTTACACGTTTTAGGAAGGACATCGCAATATGTCAATCATGGATAAACTCTCGCAAAAAGAAAGCTGGGAGCTCTTTTATGAATATAAGACGTCGCTCATGTGTGCCGATCTGTTTCGAAAGCAGCTGCGGGAGTTTATGGACCGCGAGGCGTACCTGCCGGTGACGGACCGACTGGCGCGGGGCGAGGCGTGGCCGCTGCCGAAGCGTTCTGTCATAACGAAGATGAGCACGCAGAAAAAGCGGACGGTCTACACCTATCCGCCTGCGGAAAACATGGTGCTGAAACTGCTGACCTATCTGCTGCTGCGCAAGTATGACGACTGCTTTGCGCCGGGGCTGTTTTCGTTCCGCCCGGGGCGCAGCGCGAAGGACGCCATCCGCTACCTGCAGCGGGATCGGGATCTGTCGCAGATGTACTCCTATAAGGTGGACGTGAGCAACTATTTCAATTCGATCCCGGTGGAGCGGATTCTGTCGCGCGTGCGGCAGATCGCGGCCGATGATCCGAAGCTCTGCGACTTTCTGGAGCAGTTGCTGTGCGAGCCGGACGCGCTCCTGGAGGACGGCCGGCACATCACGGAGCCGAAGGGCATCATGGCGGGCACGCCGATCGCGGCCTTTCTGGCCAATGTCTACCTCATGGATCTGGACGCGCTGTTTTACGAGAAGGGCGTCCTCTATGCGCGTTACTCCGACGATATCATCCTGTTTGCGAAAACGAAGGAGGAGGTTGAGGCGCACGCGGACTTCATTCGCCGATATCTCAATGAGCACGGCCTGAGCGTCAATCCCGCGAAAGAATGCTTCCGGGATCCTGCGGACGGCTTTACATTTCTTGGATTTTTCGTGCGCGGGGAGGAGATAGACATTGCCCCGGTATCCGTGGAAAAACTGAAGGCGAAGATGCGCCGCAAGACACGGGCGCTTAAACGTTGGGCGAACCGCAACGAGCTCGAAGGCAGGACGGCCGCAAAGGCGTTTATCCGCGTATTCAACCGCAAACTGATGGAGAGTTCCGGGGATCATGACCTGACCTGGAGTTTCTGGTATTTCTCCGTGATCACCACGACGCAGGGACTGCAGGAGATCGATCGCTACGCACAGGATTGCGTGCGGTACCTGATCACCGGGAAGCGCACGAAAGCACGCTATAATGCCCGATACGAAACGCTGAAGGAACTGGGCTATAAGAGTTTGGTGCACGCGTATTATGAGGAGCGGGCAGATGAGTAAACGAAGCTTGAGACCAAACCACAATTACAAAAAAACAAAGCGTGCGTGCTATCTTGGGTTTGTGACGCAGGCTATTTCGGCGAATTTTCTGCCGCTGCTTTTCCTTACGATGCATCGGTCGTATGGCTTATCTTATGCGGATCTGGCTCTGATTCCGCTAGCTTTTTTCCTGACGCAGCTGGTCGTGGACCTGTTGTGCGCTAAGTTTGTAGACCGGATCGGTTATCGGATCTGCATCGTGATCTCGCAGATCCTGTCGGGCGTGGGACTGCTGGGGCTGGCTTTTATTCCGGATCTGAGCCCGCATCCGTTTTTCGGGATCCTGGCGTGCGTGATCACATATGCAATCGGAAGCGGGCTACTCGAAGTTTTGGGAAGCCCGATCATCGAGGCCTGTCCGTTCGAGGATAAGGCCGGCATGATGAGTTTGCTGCATTCTTTCTATTGTTGGGGCTGCGTGGGTACGATCCTGGGGTCGACGGTATTTTTCCTGCTGTTCGGAACGGAGAACTGGCGCATCCTGGCATGTATATGGGCGGTCGTTCCGCTGTACAATATATATAATTTTGCGACCTGTCCCATCGAACCTATCGTCAGGGAAGGCGAAAGCATGACGATCGCCGATCTTCTGAAAACGAAGCTGTTCTGGCTGTTTATCGTGCTCATGGTGTGCGCGGGAGCTTCGGAGATATCCATGTCGCAGTGGGCATCCGCATTTGCCGAATCCTCACTGGGCGTGAATAAAGCCGTGGGCGACCTGCTGGGACCCTGCGGGTTTGCAGTGCTCATGGGGCTGAGCCGCGTGTGGTATGCCAAATACGGGGAGCGTGTAGAACTGACGGGGTTCATGATCGCCTCGGGCGCGCTGTGTCTGGGCAGTTACCTGCTGGCGGCGCTGGCGAAATGGCCCGTCATGGGCCTGGTTGGCTGCATGTTGTGCGGATTTTCGGTAGGGATCATGTGGCCGGGCTCCTTAAGCATTTCTTCGGCGCGGCTGCAAAAGGGCGGCACGGCCATGTTTGCGCTCCTGGCGCTGTCCGGCGATCTGGGCGGTGCGGTCGGTCCCGCGATCGTGGGCTATGTATCGAACCGGGCAGGGGAAAACATCCGTGCAGGCATCCTGGCGGGGATCTTTTTCCCCATTCTCCTGGCATTGACCGCCTGGTTCGTCCGAAGGACCGCAGCGACGAAGCGGTCGGAAAACCATTCCGTAGCCGACGTCTCCAGGAAAGACACATAAGAGAGTAAGTGTGATAATAACATTGTAAGTTTTCCCAATTCATGGTAAGATGTTCCATGTACGGCGCGACCGGCGCCGGAAACAAAGATGCCGGATCACCGGATCTTTGGAAGGGTAATAGAATACGGAGTACCAAGTCATGGTTTTTAATTCGATTTGTGAAGAGATGAAAGCGGATGCGTTAAGCCTTCCGCCGGATCGGAACGTAAAGGTGTTCATGCGACATTCCGTTCGTTTCGACCACCCGGCGGATGGAGATTACTCAAAGCTGACGCTGACACCGGAGGGCATCGAGATCGCACGTGAGATCGGCAGAAGTTTAGACCGTCCCATAGGCAGACTCGAAGCCAGTCCTGTGGACCGCTGCCTGCAGACGGCACAGGAGATCGCTCGCGGCGCGGGGATCGAGGATCCTCAGGTGGTCGTGGACCAGGTCTATACGGGCGGCATGGGATCGGAGAAAGCGTGGTTTCAGAAGCAGATCGGATGGTATGAATATTTCTACTCCCTGGAGCGCGGGATCTTAGATAAGACCTGCGGAAATACACTGCTGGAGATGGCCGGCCCCGTTTTGGACCGCATCTTCCGAAATCAGGGGGAACCGGGAGAGCTGGACATCATCTGTTCGCATGATGCGCATGTGGTTACGCTTGCGAGTGCTCTGTTTGGTTTCAAGACCGGACTTTTCGGTGAAGACTGGTGTCGCTATACCGAGGGCATTTTCTTCTACGGAACCCGTGAAGACTTCACGGCAGTCTGGCGCGGAGAGGTACGCCGCTTTAAAAATTGGAACATGAAAGGATATCGAAACATGGATGTAGTATGTTTGGACATGGAGGGCGTTTTAGTCCCCGAGATTTGGATCGCATTTGCCGAGGAATCCGGAATTCCGGAGCTTAAGAAGACCACGAGGGACGAACCCGATTATGATAAATTGATGAAGTGGAGGATCGGCGTTCTGAAGGAGCACGGTCTGGGCCTGAAGGAGATCCAGGACACGATCTCCCGGATCGATCCGCTGCCGGGCGCGAAGGAGTTTTTGGACGCGCTGCGCGCAGAGGCGCAGGTCATCATTATCAGTGATACATTTACCCAGTTTGCGATGCCGCTGATGAAGAAGCTGGGCTATCCGACGCTGTTCTGCAACACGCTCGAGGTGGCGGAAGACGGCGAGATCACGGGCTTCAAGATGCGCTGCCAGCAGTCGAAACTGACCACGGTCCGCGCACTGCAGTCCATGGGCTTCGACACGATCGCGGCCGGCGACAGTTTCAACGATCTGGCCATGATCCGTGCGAGCCGCGCAGGCTTTTTGTTCCGCTCCACGGAGCAGATCAAGAAGGACAATCCGGATCTTCAGGCGTTTGAGGAGTTCGACGACTTCCTGGCTGCGATCCGGGCAGAACTTCGGTAAGACAACGGAAAGGCGTGGCCATGAAGACCGACATTTCCACGGAAGAATTAATGGATGTTCTGAAGCAGACGCCGCCGGAGGCGGTGGGAAGCTTTGCCGGGCAGCAAAAAGACGCGATGGCTACGGATGAACGTCCGTTTTATACCTATATGAAAGCTATGTTTCTGCAGCATGGCCGAAAGATCAAGGATGTGCTTTTGACGGCGGATTTCTCCGACAGTTACGGACAGAAGCTGCTGCGTCAGGAACGGCACACATCCGAACGGGATTACATCCTGCGTCTGTGCCTGGCCGGGGAACTGGAACTGGCAGAGATCCAGCGCGCGCTGAAACTGTACGGTATGGCGCCGTTGTATCCGCGCGTGGAGCGTGACGCGGTGCTGATCTCGTGCATTTACCACGGAAAACATGAGATCGATGCGGTCAATGATGCACTGGACGCTGCCGGGATGGAGCCGCTACGCGCTTCCTCCGAGCCGGCATAAAACGCAGGGCTTTTAGAATCAGGAGATTGCGATGACGTACGAAGAGCAGGCACGATTGTCCCGATATCAGGTAACTGCCGATCTCTCGGGGGACGGACTGGTGACACTGGTCACAGACCGGGAGAGCGGTCGTCCTTTTGTGCGTAAAATTCGTTCGGTGTTTCAGCCGGAGGTCTATGATTTCCTGATGCAGCACCCGAAACTCGGAATCCCGCGCCTGTACGATAAGATCGTGGACGGAGACCGGCTGATCCTGATCGAGGAGTACATCAGCGGATCGAGCATCCAGGAGGTGCTGGATGGCGGAATGCTTTTTTCCGAAGAGGAAACAAAGCGGATCGTCCTGCTTCTGACAGAGATCCTGATCGGACTTCATGGCAATACGCCGCCGATCGTGCATCGGGATATCAAACCGTCAAATGTGATCTGCTGTCCGGACGGCCGGGTCTATCTGGTGGACTACAATACGGCAAAACTGGCGCAGACTGCGCAGGAACGCGACACGGTCCTGCTGGGTACGCCGGGATATGCGGCACCGGAGCAGTACGGTTTCGGGGCGTCCACAGTGAAGACGGACATCTATGCGCTCGGAGTGCTTATGAACGTGATGCTCACCGGAGTCCTTCCGGCGCAGAAACTGGCAGAGGGGCGTCTTCGGAGCGTGATCGAAAACTGCACGTTTTTGGACGCTGAACGGCGTTATGAACGCGTGCAGGAGGTAGCCGATGCGCTGAAAGCGCCCGATGACATGGGCTGGCGCAGATATTTACTCCCGGGCATGCGAAAGACGCATCCGGCGGTGGCCGCCGTTTTAGGTGCTTTTTATATTTATTGGCTGTTTTACTGGTTGTTTGAGGTGGAGACCGCAACCAGTTTTGCTGCGGACATCGGGGCCCGGATCTGGTGCATTGTCGGCTTTTACTCCGTGCTGTGCATCTCGGGCGATTACCTCGGTCTGCACAGGAAACTCGGACTGAATAAAAAAGAAGGGCCGGCGAAGACGAAAAGCATCGTTTTGCTGGATCTGGCTCTGCTGGGAGCACTTTTGCTGTTCTCGGTGCTGGTTGCCCTGATCATAGAGGCAGTAATGCCGAAATAATTTAGAAATAATTCACAAAACCCTCACCATATCGGTGGGGGTTTTTGCGTTCCCTCTTTTGTATAATTAAGTCAACAAACAGTACCTTAAAAATGAAAGGAGTGAACCATTATGTTTAGAAACCATAAAAAACTGTGGATTATCGTGCTGATCGTGATCGTGATCGGTGTCGGAGCCGCGATGTCGCAGAAGGATAAAGAAAAAGATGTGAAGCCGATCACGGATGGACAGGGGCAGACGGCGGACAGTAATGCGGCGCAGAAGCCTGAAAAGTCCGAAACCAAGACCTCCATTACGGAACAGGTGTTGTTCGATGTGGATGGAATCAAAGTCACTGCGAAAGAGTATGATTACGATTCGATCTGGGGCGAAGGAGTGAAACTTCTGGTTGAAAACAACTCGGAGAAAGATGTTACCATTGGCTGTGAGGCATTGATCGTAAACAATTATATGATCAGCGACCTGTTCTCCTGCTCAGTGGCAGCCGGAAAAAAGGCAAACGATACCCTGCACTTTTCGTCGTCGGATCTGAAGGCGGCGGGCATTGCCCCGGTGGGCCAGATCGAGGTCTATTTTTATTTTTCGAACCCGTCGACTTACCAGATCGAAAAACGGCTGGATCCGGTCACGATCAAAACTTCCGAATTTGCGAACATGGACACGACTCCGAACGACGCCGGGAAGGAACTCTTAAACCGGGACGGTGTGCGCATCGTAGGCAAATACGTGGATGAAAAGAGTTTCTGGGGAGCATCGGTCCTGCTCTATATTGAAAACAATACCGGAAAGAAGATCACGGTATCCTGCGACGATATGTCGATCAACGGCTTTATGGTCACCGGGTATTTTTTGTCCACGCTGTACGACAAAAAGATGGCCATCGACAACATCACGCTTCTGTCCACGGAACTGGAGAAAAACGGGATCACCTCGGTCGATGAAGTGGAACTGAAATTCCGGATCAGAGATAAGGATAGCTATGATGTCCTCTTTGAGACCGATCCGATCAAATTTTCGACGAAGTAGACCGGAAGCATTTTAGAAATGCCGGATGCCGCTGTGCCATACGCGCAGCGGCGTTTTCATTGCCCGGAAATTGTAAGCGTAGATATTGACACAGAGAAAGGCGGATGGTAGAATATTTTACAGAGGTGTCATAGCACTGGTGTTAGGGAGGCATGCACATATGAGTAATGAAAATACGAAGGAAACAGCAAATAAAGAGAACAGTAACAAACTGCATCAGCTCTATCTGATCGAGGTGGAGTCAAAGGGCATCCGCATCGCAAGCATCGTGAGTATTATTCTGGCGATCGTTTTGTTTATTCTGGAGATCATCCTTCAGGGAAAGCAGAATTTCGGAATGTATTCGCTGGTCGGATGCTTCTGTACCGTTAGTTTCTTTTATTATGGCTACCGTACGAAGCGCACGCCGTATACACTGACCGGATTGGTCTGGGGCGTACTCACCGTCTTCTTTATTGTTCTGTATATTTTGGACATGGTAGATCACGGCGGAGCTCTGTAAGTCAGGCGGCAGCCGTGAGGTGCTTTTGAAGCGTATTCGATTGAACAGCCCGGACGGAAGGCGTAGAGGCCTTCGTCCGGGCTTCCGTTTTCTTAACGGTATTGCTTTTTAGAAAGGAAACGTCGGTTTCGGATTTGGACAGGAGAGGATCTATGGGAGGTCGCGTTGACAGTCCACCGGGTCTGTGCTAGAATATGGGGCGTATCAAGCGACTGCGTCACAGTCGGAAAGAGGTTTTATTATGACAAAAGAAAAGAAAAAAAGTATTGTTTCAACGAAGTCGCTGGCGACCATCGGGCTCATGACGGCGGTCTGCTGCGTGCTGGGGCCGGTTTCCGTTCCCATCGGCGCCGTTCCGGTGTCCCTCGGTGTGCTGGCTGTCCTGCTTACTGTTTACGTTCTGGGAATGTTTAAGGGCACGGTAGCGACTTTGGTTTATATTCTGCTCGGCGCAGCCGGCATCCCCGTTTTCTCGGGCTACCAGGGCGGGCTTCAGAAGCTCTCCGGACCGACCGGCGGATACATTATCGGCTTCATCCTGATGGCTTTGATCGCGGGCTTTTTCATTGACCGCTTCTCTTATAAAAAGTGTTACATGCATGTGGTAGGTATGGTTCTGGGCCTGGCTGTCTGCTATCTGTTTGGAACCTTTTGGTTCATGTTCATTACCAAGACGAGTTTTCTCGGCGCCCTCAGCATCTGCGTTGTTCCCTTCCTGGTATTCGACGCACTGAAGATCGCCTTCTGTTTTTCGGTCGGAATCGGCCTTCGGAAAGCGCTGACCGCAGCACATTTGATGAAATACTATGAGTGATACTTATGAAGATCTACATCATTCGCCATGGGCAGACACAATATAATCTGCTGGGTCGGCTGCAGGGCCGCCTGGACATTCCGCTCAATGAAAACGGCCGCGCGCTCGCGCACGTGGCAGGGCAGTCCCTGAAGGACGTGCACTTTGACGCGGTGATCTCCAGTCCGCTGTGCCGCGCCTTGGAGACTGCACAGATCGTGCTTTCGGAAAATGCTTCCACAAACTGTGAGATCGAGATCGAGCCTGCGATCCAGGAGATCGATTTCGGCGCATGGGAAGGATGGATCTGCAAGGGCGACTCCTGTGAGGTCCCGAAGGATGAATTCGGGCTGTTTATGACCGACACCTTTCATTATATTCCGCCGCAGGGTGGCGAGACGGCGCAGGAGATCTGCGAGCGTACGGGCGCGTTTTTGAAGCGCCTGATGGCCCGGGAGGATCTGCAGGACGCGAACGTTTTGGTTTCGACCCATGGATGCGCGACGCGTGCCATGCTACATTCGGTATATAAGGATCCGGAGGATTTCTGGCATGGAAAGGTTCCGCCGAACTGCTCGGTCAATGTTGTCGAAGTCAGTAACGGACGCGCGTTCCTGATCGCGCCGGATGTGCTTCCGGGACAGCCGGTAGAGGACATCTACGCGCGCACGCGTTTATTAATAGGTATGGAGGGTTTGCTCCGCCTGCGAGACGCACGCGTTGCGGTGTTCGGCCTGGGCGGTGTCGGCGGTTATGCCGTGGAGGCGCTTGCGAGGGCAGGCGTGGGCACGCTGCATCTGGTCGATCATGATACGGTGAGCGCGACGAACCTGAACCGCCAGATATTGGCCACGACGGACCGCATCGGGACGCCGAAGACCGAGGCAGCGCGCGAACGTGTGAGACTCATTGCCCCGGATACAAAAGTATATACCTACGAGAAGTTCTTCCTGCCAGATACCGAGGGGGATTTTCCGTTTGATGAATTTGACTACATCGTCGACGCGATCGATACCGTGAGCGGAAAGATCCGCCTGGCGCAGATCGCATCGGAGCGCGGCATCCCCATGATCAGCGCCATGGGTGCGGGCAATAAACGAAGTGCGCAGGGATTTAAGGTGGCCGATATTTCGGAAACAAGGATCTGTCCGCTGGCGCGCGTGATGCGGCGTGAACTCAAGAAGAGAGGCGTGGACCACCTGAAGGTCATTTATTCCGAGGAGACAGCCATGCGGCCCATGTACCCTGAGGGAGAGCCCGAGGAGATGGGAGAGCGCGCGGCCGAAGTTGATTTAGCCGCCGAAAACACAGCACTCCATGCGGGAACCGAAAAGAAACCGCGAAAGAAGATCGCACCCGGAAGTCTCTCCTATGTTCCCGGAATCGTAGGGCTCATGCTGGCCGGAGAGGTGATCAACGATCTGGCAGGCGAAGGCTGAGACAACACTTTTGAAGGACCGAAAAAATTCGAAAAAAAAAGCGGAAAAAAGTGTTGACAAACCGAAGGGCTTTTGATATGATAATCAATGCCGCTGATAAAAAAGCGGCGACAAAGCGCTTGACAAACGAGTGAAACCGTTGTATCATAGTTAGGCACTGCTTAAGGAGAGATATCGAAGCGGTCATAACGAGGCGGTCTTGAAAACCGTTTGTCCGAAAGGGCGCGTGGGTTCGAATCCCACTCTCTCCGCGAT
>ONPC01000053.1 GCA_900319565.1 uncultured Eubacteriales bacterium
TCCGGGATGTCCGAAACATCGAGGTCAATGCCGTGAAGTTTTTCATCCTGTCGCACCGTCACGCTCTGCGCCTGTGCATCCACAGCCACTGTCGCGCCGAAGCAGCGAAGCGCATCGAGGATACGTTTATCTCCCTGTGCACTATCCAAATTCAGGTTCGTGCAAGTGACCCCGCCTTCGGTCAGCGCGCCCATGGCCAGATAAACTGCCGCGTTCGACCAGTCGCCTTCCACAACGACCTGCCCGGAAAGGGCATATTTCTGATTTCCGGGCACGGCAAATCCATATTCGGTCCGCTGCACCGAGATCCCGGCTGCCTTAAGCACTGCCAGGGTCATCTCCACATAGTCCGCGCTCTCCAGTTTCCCCGTGATGTGGATCTCGCTGTCTCCTTCAACAAGAGGAAGCGCGAACAAAAGCCCTGTGATATATTGTGAAGAAACATTGCCCGCGATCGTGTATACGCCGCCGGACAGTTTCCCGTCGATCAAAAACAAAGGCGTCCCCTGCTCGGACAGGATACAGCCGTGCGCCGTCATCTCCTCATAGAGCGGCGACAGCGGGCGGTCCTTCAAACGCCCTTCCAAAACGAAGCAGCCCTTCCGGCCCAACGCTCCCACGATGGGAAGCAGAAAACGAAAGGTCGAACCGCTCTCCTGACACAAAAAGCGCGCCCGCCTGCCCTCAACTTCCGGCGCCAAAAGCGCCGATACGCAGTCGCGCGTCGCTTCGATGTCCTTCGAAGTCGTCGAGATCAAAAGCTCGGCGCCCTCGTTTTTACATAAACGGGTCAGGGCATCGGCCAGAAGGAACCGATGCGCCATGGATTTGGATGCAATGGCGGTGAAACGGGAATGCCCTGCATTTGGGTTCTCCACCTTCACACGGATATTCATTTCAAAGCCTCCTCCAGTACGGTTCGCAGTGTAATCTCGTTTCCCTGCAACTCTTTGACGGACACGTCGAGATATTCGCAGGAGCCGATCTTCTTAACTATGATGAAACGCAGCCGGTCTCCGGAACGCTTCTTATCTGTGGTCATGGTATCATATAATTCATCGGCTGTAAAGGCTGTCTGCACCGGCAGATCGTAGGCCGCCGTCAGGTCGCGGACCGCTTCAAAAGTCTCCTGCGAAGCCAGCCCCAGCCGTTGCATGGCGTTTTCGATCCGCACCATGCCGATCGCGACCGCCTGTCCGTGCGTCACGGAAAAATGCGACGCCTTCTCGATCGCGTGTCCGATCGTGTGTCCGAAATTCAACGTCGCGCGGATGCCCGTGTCGCGTTCGTCCTGGTTGACGATGTCGCGCTTGATGGACACACAGCGGGCAATGACGCGCTCGATCTGCGGGCGGATCGGACTTTTCAGCCATTCGAACAACTCCGCATCGGCAATGCAGCCGTATTTGATGATCTCCGCGCAACCGTCGTTATATACGCTTTCGGGGAGCGTGTTCAGGGTCAATGTATCACAGATGACCAGGATGGGTTGGTAGAACGCGCCCACCAGGTTTTTTCCCGCCGGAATGTCGATACCGGTCTTACCGCCGACGGACGAATCCACTGCCGCCAGTACCGTCGTCGGCATCTGGACGAAGTCGATCCCGCGCAAATAGGTCGCCGCCACGAAACCGGTGAGGTCACCGACCACACCGCCGCCGAGCGCCACCAGCAGATCCGTGCGCGTTATACGGTTTTCCGCCAGGAAGTCCAGAAGCGCAAAATACTGTTCCCGGCTCTTCGACTGCTCTCCGTGCGGGATCACATAAGTCAGTACCTGATAGCCTGCGCTGGTCAGGGACTGTGTCACCTTCGACAGGTGGAGTTTCGCCACATTGTCGTCCGTGACCACCACGACTGTCTTCGCGTGGTGCAGCATCTTGATCTTCTCGCCACAGTTTATGAGCAGACCCGCGCCGATCTGGATATCATATGTTTTGGATGCATTGACCGTTACCGTAACCATAAACTTCTCCTATCGATTGAACTTTCCGTCGATCTCCTCTTTGCAGTGTTTACCTTCCGCCAGCAGGTCGTGAAGCGTCGCCGCATCATTGCCCGCGATGGCGTCGCGGTACTTCGTGAGGTTTCCGATGATCGTATCCAGTTCCTGAACCAGATGATCTTTATTTTCCAAAAACAGTTCCGTCCACATGTCTTCGTTCAGCCACGCCACACGGGTCAGATCCTTGTAACTGCCCGCGGAAAATCCCTTATGCGAGCGCGCCGTCGGGCTCTTCACATAGGCGTTCGACACCACGTGCGCCAGCTGCGAGGTAAACGCGATCATGGCGTCGTGCCGGTCGGGCGTGGAGATCGTGATGCGGCCGAACTGCGCCGGCGCCAAAAGCTCCTTCACACGGGAAACGAGTTCCAGCTCCGCCGTATCGTCAAAATGCTCCGGGACAATGATCATCGAGGAATCCTTAAACAGCGTCTTCGTGCTGTATTTGTAACCCGAGAAATGCCGGCCGGCCATGGGGTGGCCGCCCAAAAACGTGAAGCCATGCTCCTTCGCGATGGCAAAACACTGCTCGCAAACGAAACGCTTGATACCGCAGCCATCGATCACGATCGTGTCCTTCGCGATCTTGGGCGCCATTTCCTTCAGGTACTCCACCGTCGCCTCCGGATACAGCGCAATCAGGATAAGATCGCAGTTTCCGATATTCTCCTTCGTAAGCCTGCCGTCGATCTCGCCACCGAGCTCGGCGATCCCGAGGATCGATTCGTCGCGGTCATGTGCCAGGACCTTCCAGCCGCCGTCCGCATGATATGCTTTTGCAAACGATCCTCCAATCAGTCCCAAACCGACTACACCAACTGTTTTCATGTCTATGCCTCCTCAGGCCAATGCGGCCTGGATCTTTCTTACTTTCTTACTGACCACGTCGAACTGCTCCGGGGTCAATGACTGCGCGCCGTCGCTCCATGCGTGCTGCGGGTCGTTGTGTACCTCGATGATCAGGCCGTCTGCGCCGCCTGCTACCGCTGCCAGGGACATGGGCTCTACCAGTCTGGCGATACCGGTCGCGTGGCTCGGGTCTACCACGATGGGCAGATGGGTCATTTCATGAAGGAGCGGAACCGATGCCAGGTCCAGAACGTTACGGGTCGCAGGATCGAAGGAGCGGATGCCGCGCTCGCAGAGGATGACGTTTTCATTGCCCCCTGCCATGATGTACTCAGCGCTCATCAGGAATTCTTTCAGGGTATTTGCCAGTCCGCGCTTCAAAAGAATGGGCTTATTCGTCTTACCCAGGGCCTTCAGAAGCTCGAAGTTCTGCATGTTGCGGGCGCCGACCTGGATCAGGTCCACTTCCTCAAACAGCGGCAAATGCTCGGCGTTCATGATCTCCGTTACGATGGGCAGGCCGGTCTGGCGCTTCGCCTCGAGGAGAAGCTCGATGCCTTTTTCGTGCAGGCCCTGGAAGTCGTACGGGCTGGTGCGGGGCTTAAACGCGCCGCCGCGCAGCATCGCCGCGCCGGACTCCTTCACACGTTTCGCCACATAGGTGATCTGCTCCGGCGTCTCGACGGAACAGGGGCCTGCGATGATGGCGAAATGGCCGCCGCCGAACTTCACGCCACCCGCCTCGACGATCGTATCTTCCGGATGGAATTTACGGTTTGCCTTCTTATACGGCTCGCTGATGCGTTTTACGCTCTCAATAATGTCCAGCGACTCTACCAGCTCCGCGTCAATGCGGCTGGTGTCGCCGATCAGACCCAGGACGGTCTGAAACTCACCGTTCGATACATGGACCTTTACGCCCTGCTCCTCGAACCACTCGATCAATTTTGCGCTCTGCTCTCCGGATACGCCCGGCTTTAATACTGCTATCATAATAAAATCCTCTTTTCTTTTTTCATTTATCTACGGTATAAACACCGCGCTGTCGCCGCTTCGCGGCTTTACCAGCGCTCCCTCCTTCGCCGCTCCCGCAGCTTTCTGCTGCTTCGCGGCTCATGAGGGACGCTCGCCAAGGCCTCATGCCCGCTCGTGCCAGCACGGCGGCACTTCGGCTTTGGCTCGCTGTTTATACCTATACCTGTTCTTCATAACTTCCCAAATACTCAAACTCTTCACAGGATGCCGCCAGGTTCGTCAGCATCTTCGTGAACTCTTCCGAATAGACGGAGGTCTCGAAATCCAGGTAGAACATGAATTCGAAATCCCGGTCCGGGATGGGACGGCTCTGGATGCGGCTTAAGTTGCAGCCCAGATCCGCGAACTGCTTCAGGATGTGGTACAGGGCGCCCGGCTTATGCGGCAGGACGGCCATCACGCTGGTGCGGTTCGCTCCCGGATAGATCTGCAGGTGGCGGGCAATGCAGATAAAGCGTGTATAATTGCCCCCGTGATCCTGCACGGATTTCTCCAGACACTCGAGGTGGTAGAGCTGCTCGCAGGCCCGTGTGCACAGGCACGCCACGCCGGGCTCTTCCGACTCCTGCACCATTCGCGCCGCCACGGCCGTGTTTTCCACTGCCGTGATCTTCACGCCCGGGAAGCCCTTCAGGTACTCTGCACACTGCATCAGCGCCTGCTCGTGGGAGAAGATCTCGCGGATCTCTTCCTTCTTCGTTCCCGGCTTCACCATCAGGTTGTGGTCCACCTTCACGCGCACGCTACGCACAATGTAGAAGCGATACTTCATCATGAGGTCGTAGACTGCATTGACCTGGCCGGCGGTCGAGTTTTCGATGGGCAGCACGCCGTATTCGCACAGGCCCTTATCAATGGCGGAAAAAACGCCATCGAACGTCTTGAAAAACATTTCATACGGACTGCCGAAAAGCTTCTCCGCCGCGATCTGTGAGTTCGCGCCCGCAACGCCCTGGCAGGCCACCGAGGCCTTCTTGGGAAATGCGACCGGCTCCGCCGCGATCGCCGCCTTGATCTTATCTTCCAGCGTCTTGTATTTCACGACCTTCCCGCCTTCGGCTGCCAATTTTTCCTGCAGCCGCCCACGTTCCAGGATCAGGCGGTCGATCTCACTGTCGAGTTTTAGTAAATCTTCTTTGATGGTCTTTTCGTTCTCCATGCTTTCTCCCCAATCGGTAGTAAACTCCCTCAAAACTCCCTTGCGGTTCCATGAAAAAAAACCGGCGTTTGCTGTCTGCAAACACCGGTTTCTCTATCCTACAAGGTTCGTATTCTGAGGTAGATGTTTAAGCACAGCAAAAGGATCAGGTCTTATCGGTAAAGCCCTGAAAGTAATAGTAATATGCGTAAAACTTTGTATTCGTTAATTGTAACATATTACGCTGTCCTTTCGCAAGTGTCGTCTTTCTGCTCACCCGGATCATCCGGATGTCCGGTGTATGTTTGCCGCTTTACACTTTTACAGTTTAAAGTGTTGCACCACCGATGAAAGTACTATAACACTTTCATTTACCTCTGTCAATACTTTTTTTCAATTTTTTTATCTCTGAACACGACCCGAGCCGTCGCCGCCCGCCAGTTTCTTTACTTCATCTACGCTGACCATGTTGTAGTCGCCTTCGATGCTGTGCTTTAAGCAGCTCGCCGCTACGGCAAATTCGATGGTGCTGCGGGAGTCATATCCATTCAGGCAGGCATAGATCAGGCCGCCGCCGAAGGAGTCGCCGCCGCCGACACGGTCCACGATGTGCATCGCGTAGCTCTTGCTGAAGTAGAAATCCTCGCCGTCGTAGAGCATTGCTGCCCACAGGTTATCATTGGCCGAAATGGAAGTACGAAGGGTGATCGCAACCTTGGAGAAACCAAAACGTTCCTTCAGTTTCTGTGCCACTTCCTTATAACCCTCGTGGTTTACCTTACCGGTGGTAACGTCGGTGTTGGTCGCGCGAATGCCGAATACGTCGCCCGCGTCCTCTTCGTTCGCGATGCAGACGTCCACATACTGACACAGGCGTCCCATAACCTCGCCGGCCTTCTCCTTGGTCCACAGCTTCGCGCGGTAGTTCAGGTCGCAGCTGATGGTGATGCCGCGGCTCTTCGCTGCGCGGCAGGCTGCCTCGCAGATCTCGGCAACGTTGTCACCGAGCGCAGGGGTAATGCCGGTAAAGTGGAACCAGTCCACGCCCTCAAAGATCGCATCCCAGTCGAAATCGGAAAGCTCTGCCTTTGCGATCGCGGAACCTGCGCGGTCGTAGATGACCTTCGACGGACGCTGGCTCGCGCCCTTCTCCAGGAAGTAGATGCCCACACGGTCGCCGCCGCGTACGATCTTCGATGTATCTACACCGTATTTACGCAGGGAGTTCACAGCCGCCTGGCCGATCTCATGCTTCGGCAGTTTCGTAACAAAAGCAGCGTCCACGCCGTAGTTAGCGAGGGATACGGCAACGTTCGCCTCGCCACCGCCGAAGGTAGCGCCCAAAGTATCCGCCTGCACGAAACGGTAGTAACCCTCCGGTGCCAGACGCAACATCAATTCACCAAATGTAACAACTTTCATGATTTAAGCCTCCTGCAATAAATGTATCGCAAATCCACCAAAGGATTCTTTCAAATAGATCACTTTCATACGGCCGGTCTTCTCGTCCTTCTTCACGCTGTCGTAGTCGAACTCGATGCCCTGCTTCTCCAAATGGTATACCGCACGGTCCACGCTCTTCGTGGAGATGGCGATGTGGCCCTTCTCGCCGCGACCGTTACTCTTCATAACTTCTACGCCCTTGCCGGCCATGATGGAGGAATTGCCCACCTTTACGCCGAAACCGAAGGCTGCGCCGAACAGGTTCGCGATCGCGAGGGCAGATGCTTCGTTCTCCGCATTGATGCCGACGTGAACGACTTTAAAGTCCAACATGGTCCGTACGGCCTCGCGGGTCTTCTCGCGGATCGTGTCGAAATCGCGGGCTGCCAGCAGGTCTTTGCTGACCATCCAACTGCCGCCGCAAGCTACGATCTTGGAAAATGCAAGGTAGTCGTTCAGGTTCGCCGCGTTGATGCCGCCGGTCGGCATGAAGCGAACCTTTGTATACGGTGCGCTCATGGCTTTGATCATGGGAAGGCCGCCCGCTGCTTCCGCAGGGAAGAACTTCACCACGTCGAGGCCGAAGGAAAGCGCCGTCTCGATGTCGCTCGGGCTCGAGCAGCCCGGAACGATCGGGATATTCTTTTCAACACAATAAGAAACCACGGTCGGGTTCAGACCGGGGCTGACGATAAATTTTGCGCCTGCTGCTACGGCTGCGTCCACCTGGGCGGGCGTCAGAACCGTGCCGGCTCCTACACACATATCGGGAAATGTCTGGGACAGGATGCGGATCGCGTCCGCGGCTGCAGCCGTGCGGAATGTCACTTCAGCGCAGTTTAAACCACCCTCGCGAAGTGCGCGGCCCAGCGGTTCGGCATCTTCCGCGTGATCCAGAGCGATCACCGGCACGATACCGATCTTTGAGATCTCATCAATGATATTCATTTTTTGTACCTTCTGCTTTATATGATCTTGAAGCGTTCCCGTTTCAATCATCCTCATTATAACAATGTCAAACAGAAAATGCAACACGTAATGGTTCGTTTTTTCGAATCAATTCCTTGTTGCACCATTGATAAAGTTGCGATATAATCATACTATATGGATATCACTGCGAAAGGTATCAAATCGGTTTGAAGATCAAACCAATGGAAAAGAAAATTTAACAGGAGGGATGGCATCCCATGCAGAAGGAAGATGCCGAACGAAAAGCATGAAAGAATTTATGGATTCAAACTTTCTACTTTCCAACGAGACCGCAAAGGTTTTGTTCTATGACTATGCCGCAAAGGTCCCGATCATTGACTACCACTGTCACATCAGTCCGGAGGACATCGAAGAGGACCGCAGATATGACAACATTACGCAGCTCTGGCTCAGCGGCGACCATTACAAATGGCGCTTTATGCGTTCCTGCGGTGTCGACGAGCGTCTGATCACGGGCAATGCTTCCGATCACGACAAATTTGTTGCCTGGGCCACGGTTCTGGGATGCGCCATCGGCAACCCCCTGTATCACTGGAGTCATCTGGAACTCCGCCGTTACTTCAACTTCAACAAGCCGCTCTCCGAGGAGACCGCCGAAGAAGCCTGGGAGCACTGCAACCGGATGCTTCAAGATCCTTCCATGTCCGTTCGGAACATCATTAAAAAATCGCATGTCGAACTGATCTGCACCACCGACGATCCGGCCGACGACCTGAAGCATCACGCTAAGATCGCCATGGATTCATCCTTCGATGTCAAGGTCCTGCCTGCATGGCGTCCGGACCGCGCGGTCGATATTGATAAGCCCGACTATCTGGAATACCTCGAGCAGCTTTCGAAAGCTTCCGGCGTTCATGTAAGATCCTACTCCTCTCTGATCTCCGCTTTGAAGGTTCGCATGGAATTCTTTGCGCGCCGCGGATGTAAGGTCAGTGACCATGGCATGTCCTACGTGCCCTATGAGCCGGCTCCGATGAACGTGGTCGAGGGTATCTTCATCAAGCGCTCCCGTCTCCAGCCGCTCACCAAACTGGAAGAAGCGCAGTTCAAGACCGCTCTGCTTCTGGAGCTGGGTCGCAACTACCACCGTCTGGGTTGGGTCATGCAACTGCACTTCGGCGTAAAGCGTGACAACAACAAGCGCATGTTCAACGCGATCGGCCCGAACACCGGTTTCGACTGCGCAGATAACTGCACCAGTGCTTCTCAGTTGGCCGACTTCCTGAACGCACTCGACGAGACCAACGAGCTGCCGAAGACCATCCTCTACAGCCTGAACCCGGCCGATAACCTCATCATCGGTTCCATCATCGGCTGCTTCCAGGAAGGTCCCACCTTCGGTAAGATTCAGCAGGGCAGCGCCTGGTGGTTCAATGACCACAAAAACGGTATGCGTGAGCAGATGCTCTCCCTGGCTTCCCAGGGCAATCTCGCCGGCTTCCTCGGCATGCTGACCGACTCACGCAGTTTCCTCTCCTACACCCGCCACGAATACTTCCGCCGCATCCTCTGCGATATCATCGGAACCATCGTGGAAAACGGAGAGTTCCCTAATGACATCGAACTGCTCGGCGGCATCGTGGAGGACATCTCCTACTACAACACCAAAGAATACTTCGGCTTCTGATCGCCGAACCGATAAAACCTCACCCCGGGTGCACCGCAACGGCGCCCCGGGGTGATTTATATTCCCCCGAGAGCCGCGCCGGTACGTACGGATCGACGACGGACGACTCACTTCGCGGTGATGATTGCGTTTCAGCTTTCGGAGAAATCTGAAACTGTGCGCTCAACTCAAAGCCGAATTTAAGGGGACCCGATTCGAACTGCGGAGTTTTCTGATGAAAACTTCCTCGTCGATCGGCAAAAAACGGTCTCGGAGACACGTTTTTTGCCCCTTATTCGGCTTTTCGTTCGCGCAATCATCATCCGCTCGCTCCTATGCCCGTCTTACGATCGTACGTTACCGGCCGGCTCTCGGGACTCCACGTTGCGCCCCCCGGGGCTCCCATGGCGGTGCACCCGGGGTGACAGACTTCGCCGGCCCCGCTCACGGCGATCAGAAGCATTGCTGCGATCGGCGACGGTCAGCCCCAGCATTCACTTCGGTTCTCACCGGGGCCTGGACCAATATTGGCATGTTTCCGCCGGCTGTGACATGTTTGCGGTCACGAGGCGGACATGAGAGCGAGCGGATGAAAAACCCGAGAATGAGAAGGCAGATCCGGGGCAAAAATCGGTTTTCCGAAACCGGTTTTTGCTGTCGCTGAGGCCGTTTTCGCGTCGGGTGGGAACCCGACGCTGTCAGGAAAACGGCCGTAATCGAAAAGGAACCCCGAGATCTGTCTTCGAATGATCGGAGCGTTTTTCACCGCGCAGTGAACCGGACGCTGACGATCGCAAACGTGGCACAAAGAAACCGGCGGAAACTGCGGGAATACAAAAAAGGCCCCGGGGTTCCTTTAGGGAACTCCCGGGGTGAAGTTTACTGTCCGTAGGCTTCGCGGATCACGCTCCAGAGGGAGGCGTCCTCAAGGCCCAGTTTCCAGCAGGCGACGCCTGCCAGTTGTTTGGATTTCATGACAACGAGGCGCGGCTCCATGGACGTTTCGTCTTCGATCCACAGTTTGTAGTAGCAGCCGTCGCTTTCGTACTCCACGTAGTTTTGGTTTTCGCCCGGAGGACAGGTCGGAGTCAGCGACTGCTCCTCCAGGATCTTTTGGACTGCGGGAACGCCGAGCGCAGAACTGCTCAGAGCGTAAGGGCCGATCGGCGAGGAGGAATCCTCGATGATCTTTGCATTTTCCGCGGCCTGCGCCTTCGGAGTCATCTTCCAGAGGCGCGTATAGAACGGCACGGCGTTGATGACCTTCGAAGCAGGAACCTGCTTTAAGGTGTTTTCGATGCCGGCGGTCACAAATGCGAGCGATGCGGTCGATCCGGGATCGCTGCCGCCGTAGTGTTCATCGTAACCCATGATGATCACATAATCCACGCACTCTGCCTGGCGGTCCCGATGATAGAATTCGTTGTACGACATGGGTACGTAGTTATCCACGGAAAGTGTCAGGCCGGCCTTGCGGCACTCGATGGAAAGCTCCCGCAAGAACTGGATAAAATGGATTCCGCAAGCTTTGTTTAGCCCGCCCAGACCTGTGCTGTTCGACTCAAAATCGATGTTGATGCCATCCATGCCGGTGCGCTTTGCCTCAGCCATCAGGGAGGCGATCAGGTTCGCACGCGATGTCTGGCTTGAAAGCAGTTTCAGATCATCGACCTGCTTGTTGAAATTATCTATAAGCCCCCAGACCTTGATGCCGCGTGCATGTGCCGCTTCCACATAGGTCGGGTCACCGAAACTGGTGATGGCGCCGGTCTCCGCTGCGATGGAAAACCAGGTCGGAGAGACGACATTGACTCCGGGAGTCTTCTCGATCGCGTTCACAAAGCGCTCCGTCTGGTTCTTCGCGCTGCCCTCAAAGATCTGATGCCAGATCATGCATACCGGTTCGGAAAGTCCGTTTCCGCTGTAGACAGGAACCGTTTTTTCCGTAAGTGCCACCTTCGTATCCGGAATGGTCAGCGCGTTCGTCTTAACAAATCCGGTGTATCCATGCTCGGAAAAAACATGGCTGAAGGTGCCCTGTTCGCCCAGGACATATACGTTAGCGCCGCTCTCCAGATCCTCCAGGATCGAGCCCTTATTATTCGCTTCATCACGAAGTTTCGTACTCTTTTTAACGGTAGCGGCCTTATAATTCTTCTTCGAATCCGTCCGGATCCAGATGCGCTGCGGCTCTTCCTGCAGCGTGATATCGACCGGCGACCATTCGCGAACGATATCGATATCCGCGTAGACCGCCCCGTCCAATGATACGAAGCACTTTCCGTCCGCATCCGGCGCAGTCAGCGTCCCATCTCCGGTCTTCTTTCCTTCCACGATCGGGTACGACTTCACCTGCGTTTCCGTTGCGTATAAAACCTTATTTACGGAGGTATCATGATAATAGTGCGAGTCCGCCTCCGCGAGCAGCGATATGGGAACGTACACGTGGTTTAAGCTGCGCATGCCCCTCTGTTCTGCCAGTTCGGTGTTCAAGATCACCGGCAGGCCCTTCGCCGTCTGGAAATACTCCTCCGGGTCCACACGCTTCTTACTCGGTCCGAACATTACGACCACCAGATACAGCATGGCTCCGACTAAAAGCACGCCGAATATGACCAGTCCGATAACGACTTTCTTCGATATCGTCGTTGGTTCGGGAATGGTCGATGCGCCTGCGGTCTCCTGCCGGATCTCGCTTTCTGCCTGCTCGACGATCGCTTCCGTATCGATCCGTTCGGCATTTTGTATTTGATTGTTGATATCGTCTTGGCTTAATTCTGGCCGGTCCGTCTGATTCGGCATAACGCCACCTCCGGATGGATATGGGATTCCGGTGTCATGAGCCTGACACCCATATCATTATATCGA
>ONPC01000211.1 GCA_900319565.1 uncultured Eubacteriales bacterium
ACTAAGAGAAAGCTAACTATAGGGGTGAATTTCCGGGTTTAATTCGCCGGAAGGACTGGGAAACCGCGGCAGAAACTAAGAGAAAGCTAACTACAGGAGTGAATTTCCGGGATTAATTAGCCGGAAGAGCCGGGCAGCGGCGAAAGCGGGAAAACGAGTGAAACACGAGAACATCAAGTGAAAAAAGGACCCGTGAAAAACGATTACTCGTTTTTCACGGGCCCTTAAGAATGAAGTTTTATCGACTGTTTCAGGAGAGGATCCGCTGCGGCCGCTCCGCGTTTCCCGTTTGCAGCGGCACGGCCGCGCTCAAAGTGCATTTGCCGCGCTTGAAGGCAGCGTGTGCAGTTCCTCTCAGATGCAGGATCACATCGTGATCTCTACGTTATATTCGGTCACACCTTCTTCAAAAGGAACGGTGCAGCCGGAAACTTCCTTACCGTTTACGATCATCTTCTTAACACCGTACTGGCTCTTAGCGGAATTGTCCACGTGGATGTTGTAGACAGCGCCGGAGAACTTACGGGTGATGGTCAGATCGGTGATGGTGTCGGGGATACAAGGATCGATCACAAGACCGTCGTAATCCGGACGAACACCGATGATGTGCTGGGAAGCATTGACGAAGGTCCATGCTGCCGTACCGGTCAGCCAGCTGTTCTTTGCCTCACCGTGGTTCTTAGCGTCACGGCCGGCAACCATCTGGGAGTATACGTACGGTTCGGTGCGGTGGATCTCACTGATCTCCTCGACATAAGCGGGGCAGATCTTCTTATACAGGGAGAATGCACGGTTGCCGTGCCCCAGGCAGGTCTCAGCGATGGAGACCCAAGGATTGTTGTGGCAGAAGATACCTGCATTTTCCTTGTAGCCCGGCGGGTAAGAGGAAACTTCACCGAGGTTCAGGTGGTAGTCCTTATAAGCCGGCTGCAGGATCATGACGCCGTACTTGGTTTCGAGCTTTGCTTCAACGCTGTCCATGGCCTTCTGCGCATAACCGTTCTCCAGACCAACGCCTGCGAGAACACAGAAGCCCTGCGGCTCGATGAAGATCTGGCCGTCCTCACACTCGTGGGAGCCGACCTTCTCACCGAACGCGTCGTACGCGCGCAGGAACCACTCGCCGTCCCAACCATCCTTGTAGATGGCCTGGATCATGTCGTTTACGGCAGCCTCTGCGGCATCTGCCTCGTCGTTTAAGCCCTTCTTGCGGCAGAGAACTGCGTACTCGCGGCCGTACTTGACGAACATGCCTGCGATGAATACGGACTCTGCAACCGGGCCTTCACTCGGACCGAAGGTCTGGAAGGACTCGCCGGGCTCCTCGGAGAAGCAGTTTAAGTTCAGACAGTCATTCCAGTCTGCGCGGCCAATGAGAGGCAGCTTGTGCGGACCTAAGTGTGTGCGTGTATAGTTGAAGGAACGACGCAGATGCTCCATCAGCGTCTGTGCCTTGCTTTCATCGTTATCAAAAGGAACGATCTCATCCAGGATCGAGAAGTCGTGGGACTCCTTGATGTATGCGGCTGTGCCGGCGATGAGCCACAGCGGGTCATCGTTGAAACCGGAACCGATGTCGGAGTTACCCTTCTTCGTCAGCGGCTGGTACTGATGGTACGCGCTGCCGTCCTCGAACTGGGTGGATGCGATGTCGATGATTCTCTGGCGTGCGCGGTCCGGAATCAGGTGTACGAAACCGAACAGATCCTGGCAGCTGTCACGGAAGCCCATACCACGGCCGATACCGGACTCGTAGTAGGAAGCGGAACGGGACATGTTGAAGGTGACCATGCACTGGTACTGGTGCCAGATATTGACCATACGATCGAGCTTCTCGTCGCCGGTCTTTACCGTGAAGGTGGAGAGCAGGTTGTTCCAGTATGCGGACAGCTCTGCGAGAGAAGCGTCGAACTGAGCCTTGGTGGCAAATTCCTGCATCAGAGCTTCGGCAGGCTTCTTATTGATCACGCCGCGGCTCTCCCATTTGTCGTCGCGGGGGTTCTCAATATAAGCGAGGATGAAGATGAAGTTTTTGGACTCACCGGGAGCGAGGCTTACCTTCAGGTTGTGGGAACCGATGGGCGCCCAGCCGCTCGCCATGGAGTTCTTGGAAGCACCGGAGAATACAACTTCCGGATTGCGGTAGCCGTTGTAAGCACCGAGGAAGCTGTCACGGTCGGTGTCGAAACCGGCAACGGGAGCATTGACCGCGAAGAGAGCATAGTGGTTACGGCGCTCGCGGTACTCGGTCTTATGGTAAATGGCGCTGCCCTTTACCTCAACTTCGCCGGTGGAGAAGTTACGCTGGAAGTTCGTCATGTCGTCCATGGCGTTCCAGAGGCAGAACTCTACGTAAGAGAAGAGTTGCAGATCTTTGGAAGCAGCGGTGTTGTTGGTAAGTGTAATGGAAGTAACTTCGCAGTTCTTACCGATCGGAACGAAGGTGGTAACTTCCGCAGCCACGCCGTTCTTCGAAGATTTGAAGATGGAGTAGCCCAGACCGTGGTGGCACTCGTAGGAGTCAAGCGGAGTCTGGGTCGGCTGCCAGCCGGGGTTCCAAACGGTATCGCCATCCTTAACATAATAGTAATGTCCGCCGTCATCCGAGGGAACATTGTTATAACGGTAGCGGGTCAGACGAAGAAGCTTCGCATCCTTGTAGAAGGCATAGCCGCCGCCGGTATTTGAGATCAGACGGAAGAAACTTTCGCATCCGAGATAGTTGATCCAGGGAAGCGGGGTCTTCGGAGATGTGATGACGTATTCTTTCCGCGCATCATCAAAGTATCCAAATTTCATATGTACCTCATTTCCGCGCCAATGCGGCGCAAATTTTTAAGCTGAATGAAGACAAGAAGTACATCCGGACAGGGGGAACGATAGAATTTCGTAAACTTTCGTGCTTTCATCGAATTTCGAAAATTTTTCTCCAAATGGGTCAGAATGCCTTCATTCCCATTCAGTATAATGTATTTTCGTAAGGAAATCAATGTAGAATCCTAGAAAAATTGGGAGATTCGTAGAAAAATGCCAAAAAACCCCTTGAAATCTGTGCAAGATTATATTATTATAACCTTGTTCCGAAAATAATTTCGCTTTGGGGCGAAAAATCAAGGGGTTTTTAAGTGAATTTTCGGAAGGGGAGAGGGGAGAACGATGAGTCTGGTTTCATTAAAAGACATTGCGAGAGAATGCGGAGTGTCTGTAGCTACGGTCAGCAAAGCGCTGAATAATCATTCCGACATCAGTGAGGAGACAAAAGAACGCATCATCAAGAAGGCGAGCGACATGGGCTACATGCCGAATTCGGCGGCTCGCATGCTGAAGATGCGAAAAAGCAACACGATCGGCGTGATCTTTGTCGATGAGGCGCATACCGGCCTGAAGCACCACTATTTCAATCATGTGCTCGAGAGCCTGCGAAACGTTGCGGAAGCAGCCGGGTACGACATCATGTTCATCAGCCGCCAGCTGACGGATCCTTACTACGAGCACTGTGTGTCCCGCGGAGTCGACGGTGTCGCGATCGTCTGTGTAAACTATGAGGATCCCGAGATCCTGCGCCTGATCAATTCGACGCTTCCGGTCGTTACCATTGACCACGTATTCAACAACTGTACGACCGTCCTTTCGGACAATGCCGACGGAATCTGTGAGCTCGCAAAATACGCGATCTCCAAAGGACATCAGAAGATCGCATACATTCACGGCTATGCTTCCTCCGTTACGCAGGAACGCCTGGCTACATTCTATAAAACGCTGTATTCCTACGGAATCGAGGTGCCGGATGAGTACATTCGCGAGGCGGATTATCTGGACACGAAGGGCAGCTACGAACAAACAAAGCAGCTCCTCGAGCTGAAGGATCGTCCGACCTGCATCCTGTATCCCGACGATTTTGCAGCGCTGGGCGGCATGGAGGCGATCCATGAGGCAGGTCTGTCCATTCCGGAGGATATTTCCATCATCGGATATGACGGAACCGCCATGGCAGAGGTCCTGACTCCGAAACTCACGACCTGGCAGCAAAACACCCAGAAACTGGGCGAGGAAGCGGCCCGCCGTCTGATCACCGCGATCGAGCAGCCGAAGACTGCCATGGTAGAGCGTATCGTGGTTCGCGGGAAACTGTTCGAAGGATCTTCCGTAAAAGACATTCGGATCGTTTAAAATGATCCGAAAAAAATAAAAAAATTCTAAAAAAGTACTTGCTACCGGCGGAGAGTTGTGGTATACTCAAAGCACATCGAGAACGAAAACGTTTAAGATGATTTGAATTACGGTCACTCAAGATGCATTAGCTTGTGCATTTTCCTAATATGATACTAAACCAAACATTTTCTCTACACCATAAGGCCCGCTGTTTAGGAAGAACAGCGGGCCTTATGGTATTCTAATATAGTTCTATATACTTACCCTTTGTTTTGTGTTATATTATAATCGGTGGTTTATTTCGATTAAAATGAGGAAATATGTCTATGAAGAACCCGTGGGAAGAGATCAATCTGGAAGACTATGAAAATCATATGCAGCTGGATTCGGTGAGGCAGTTGCAGACGATGAATTCGATCATGAGATCGCAGTTTGAGGCTTATCCGGTTTGTAGTGCGATGGTTTTGGGCGTGGCCGGCGGGAACGGTCTGGAGCATGTTCGGAAAGAGAAGAAAGAGTCACCTCGCTTCAAAGCCGTCATCTTTGATCTGTTTGAGACCCTGATTACAGAATGGGGGCACGAGAAATATACCAAGCGGAAAATGTGTGCGGATCTGGGCGTTGATAAGGACTGCTTCGACCCGTTCTGGAATGAGAAGGGTGAGGAACCGCTGGAAGTGCTGAAACTGCTAGCATGAGCCTTGCACGAATGCTGTAAAACCACGAGTTTCGGATGATAGGATCGTTGTAAAAGGTCTCGATGCGATCGATGGCACGCCGGTATTGGACATCAAGCCATACTATCCGGTATATGAAAAAAGGATGCGTCGGCCCCTGAATGGGTCGAGCGTCTGATGGAGCATTATTTCTAAAAGGATGATCAAGAGGGGATCAATAAACACAAGGGGGAAATGAAATGAAGAAAACATTGACCATTATGCTGGCTTTCGCGATGCTCATCGCATTGGCCGCGTGCAGTCGGGGCGCTGAGGATTCATGGAAAAAGGTCCAAATCAATGCCGGGGAAACATCCTGGTCCACGACAGACGAGAAATATAAGTCGGTTTTGGAGTCCTATGGCGGCAACATTTGCACCGGTACGATGGTGGTCGCGACCGATGACGCGATCGTCTACCTGTACTGCGAGGATGCCGTGGAGAAAGACGGAACCACGCGTGTCTCGCAGAATACGGTCTTCGATATCGCATCCTGCAGCAAAACCATCACGGCTGTTTGTATCTTGCAACTCGCCGAACAGGGAAAGATTGATATCAATGACACTCTGGATCGGTATTTTCCGGATTATGAGTACGGAAAACGGATCACCATCTACAACCTTCTCCACATGAACAGCGGCATACCGGATTATCTGAACGATCCGGATCCGTTCTGGAACATCTCGGGAGCGGAGGCAGCGGACCGGCGGATCCAGTCCATCCTTCAGGACCGGACGACGGATGAGGAACTGCTGCAGGCATTATACAAAGCACCGTTCAAATTCCTGCCCGGCATGCAGTATGCTTACAGCAATACGAATTATCGTTTGCTTGCCTTCATCATCGAGCAGATTTCCGGAATGAAGTACTGCGATTATGTGCAGAAGAACATCTTCGATAAATGCGGCATGAAGACGACCACATCTATGGCGGTCGGAGATATGACCTACGTTCCGCAGAACTTTCAGGAACTGGCGGAATATGGCGCCTGTGACGCGGATGGCTATCCCATTTGCCCGAATAATTCACGAGGCGACGGCGGCATCCACTCGAACCTTGTAGACATGGTAGCGTTCGACCGTGCGCTTTTCGGCGGTAAGCTTCTCAACGAGAAGTCCATGGAGACATTGTTCACAGCGGAGAATGGTTACTGCTGCGGCCTCTATAAAGACAAGGCCGGCTACTCGCACACCGGATCATCGATCACGTGCAGCGCGAACAACAAGATCGTCGAATCCGAGGAGTTCGGCCATATCTACATTATCCGGTTTGAGCACGAAGGCACGCTCGACCAGTCGGGTGATGGCGATCCGATGGCCGGAACCAACTATACAAAGGGGTCTTTCGAGGATGGCGTTTACACAAATGCATATGCAGGGTTGAAAGTTAAGATTCCCTCGGGAATTGCCTGGATCCCTGAGGAAGAGAACGCGAAGATGAAGAACGAGTCCGCAATGAGTATGACGGATTCCAGGGATAAAAGACGTGAAAACGCGACCGTTACGGACGCGGCCTTCTGGGGCGAAGGGATATCGATCACCTTTACATTCTTGAACCGGAAACAGGGCGCACCCGGAGATTCGGATTATACCGTGGAAGAATACATGGAAGACCATATGAACCTGCAGAGACGTCTCGGAGAAGAGCAGGGTGTAAGCCTGGAGATCGGGGACGCAGAAACGGTGACCATCGGCGGAGCGGAATATTTTAGGACCAAAACGGAGTATAAGTTTATCGAACAGACCGGTAAGGCATATTATTACATGCGGAAACTCGATGACGACCTCATCTTAAAGATCGAGATCGGCGGCGATATGAGGAGACCAATCGAGGATTACGAGAAATACTTTGGTGAATAAACGAACGAAAATGAGAGGTAGAGTATGAGCGGGATTTTCAGTGTTGCGGACCGACAGGAAGTTTTTGAGTACATCCTGTCCATAACAAAAGAATGCGAGAAGATCATTGCCCTGTGCCAGGTGGGTTCCGGCGCAAAGGGGTATCACGACGAAAAATCGGACCTGGATTTTGTCATTGCCCTGGATAAGAACGAGTCTATGCCCGAAGTCATGGAGTATATGAATCAGAAGATCACAGCGAGATATGCACTGACCTACTTCAAGCAAATGCCGGAGAGAAGGCTCCAATGCTACGTTCTGGAGAATCTGCTGGAGATCGATCTGGGCTTCGGAGGATATGAAGGCGCTGCGGCGTGGAAGCCTGCGTTTAAAGTGCTTTTCGACCATTCCGGCGTCGTAGAAGAGAAAATGATCCGCTCTCGGGAGTGGATGGATGACAACATCTTCGGAAATAAAACGAAGAAAGATATCGAGACGATCGTTGACAGTTTCTGGGCACGATTGATGCACGCGGCCGTTGCCATTTACCGCGGAAACACCTTCCGTGCGATGGGAGAATTGGAGTTCGTACGCAGGCAGTATCTAGACCTGATCGGCGACCGTTATCGTCTGGAGAGCGCGGTGAACCGCGAACTCGACCGACTGCCGGAGGAGGAAAAGGACGCGCTACGAAGCACGTTCGTCACCGGTGAAAGTAAAGACGAACTGGTCAATGCCCTCCTGAACCTGACGGATAGGATCTATCGGGAACTGGAAGGTCATGACATCCCTGTCTCACAGGAAATGCTACTGGAGTACTTTAAGGAATGTGATTTCCAGAGATCATGAGCCGGCCTTTTAGGAGACTAAAGGACATGAGAAAGATCGTTATAATTCTGGTTAATGTGATCATTATTGCCGCCATATTGATCTTCGTAGCCCTCTACTCACGATTTGAAAGCAAGAAACACGTCGGCGTCGGCAAATATTCCCTCGGTATGCGCCAGCGACTCGGTCTGGCGCAGGCCATCATGGAAGATCCGGACATCCTGATCCTGGACGAGCCGATGAACGGCCTGGATAACGATGGTGTTTCGGAAATGCGGGATTATCTTTTAGCCCTGAAAGCGAGCGGAAAGACTATTATTATCGCTTCCAATTCCGCAGAAGATATCGCCGTTTTGTGCGATACCGTTCATGAGATGAATAAAGGTGTTCTGACGACACGACACAGAAAAAACTGTTCAAACGACCTCTGATATGATACAATAGTTTCAGGAGTTGTGAAAATTTTGAACTAGTGTGGTGTTTTATGCAAGTAATATTCAGAAAAGCAACATTCGATGACTGTCGGAATCTATCCAAATTGAAACGTGATGTATGGCTCACCACGTATACGGGGATTTACCCGCAGGAAAAACTGGACGGCTATGACGTGGATAAGAACGAAAGTATCTTCCGGTCCTTTGTTGAGCGACAGGACATAGAACTCTTCTTAGTTGAGAGTAACGGTGAAACGATCGGACTGATGACGGTCGGAAGACCATATAAACTCTATGAGGAATATGAGCAGGAAGTGGCGCTTCTGTATATAAGAAAAGACTTTCAGCGCCAGGGGATCGGGCGGAAGTTCCTCGAGATCGCGAGGGATGAAGTTCGACAAAAAGGGTTTGACCGGTTCGTCCTGGCGGTAAATGACCGAAATGAAAATGCGATTGCTTTTTATCTGGCGATGGGCGGAACGATCGTTTGCCAGGATGGCGGCCAGAAAAGAATCGTGTTCTATTTGGACGAACATGAGGATAAACATGTGACGCATGAGATGTAGCTGCAACCGGAACCGTTTGCTATGATCAAAAGCGGTAGCAAGACGATCGAACTCCGGTTATATGACGAAAAGAGAAGAGAAATACAGGTCGGAGATACGATCCTGTTTACAAACACGGAAAATGGTGAGCACCTCTCAGTGAGGGTGCTTGCCTTGTCCGTTTTTGATTCATTTGAGGAGTTGTACTGAAATCTGCCGTTATTGAAGTGCGGTTACACGGAAGAGGACATCGCCTCAGCGTCGCCGGATGATATGGACGCATATTATTCGAAAGAAAAACAGAAGGAATACGGTGTGGTTGGAATCACTATTGTATTAGAGGAAAACATGAGAACGAACCCGTCAGGAGAGAAATGATATACGATAACATTACAAAAGCAACGTTCCTTCGGAGGCCATACCGGCAAATGCATCCGGAGTTCGGCGAAGCCTTTGATCTGGCGAAGGAAGCAGGCGTAGAAATATGGTTCTTGCCCTGCCATGTAGAGCCCGACAGATTGGAAATCGTTGTATGAGTTCGGGAGAATGGATTGCGGGTATAATATCAGGATTATGAACGAATGGGAGGAAATGAATGGGACTGGACGTTTATGCAGGCACATTGACCAGGTATTATTCCAGAAATTGGAAGACGATCGTGCAGCAGTGGGGCGAGGCTAACGGTTACCAGGTCAATCTGGTGCGTCAGAACGAAAAGGAAGACGAAGAACTCGCTTCTCCGGAGGAGATCCTTCAGGGGGTGACCGCTTGGCGTGATCAGATGATCAAACGGCTCGGCAGCAACCTGGAGAAGAAGCCTATATGGAACGAGGATAATGACGAGACTCCCTACTACACGGACAAACCGGACTGGAATGCCGTGCAGGCGCTGATGCTTTATGTGATCTGCAAGGTCAATGGACAGGATGTACCTGAGATGATCTCGAAGCATTATGACCTGTTCAAAGATAAGATCTATGAGGAGTTTGTAAATAAATACCCTTCTATATCCCTGATCAATGGAGATGGCTGGTGGCTTCCGTTTGACGATGTTTTCATGTTCAAATACTATCTTCCGACGGGCCAGGAACAGAATTTTGCGACTGTCGGGCAGTTGAAGAATGAATTGGAACAGATCAACGCGATCGAGTGGAAAGCGGATGAAGAGACCATTATCAAATGGGGAGAAGAGGAGGGTTACCCAACAGAGGGCCTTTTGGGAGTTGACAAAAAAGTTCAATTCACGGAACCGGTCGAGAGTTACAACATGGTATCCCTTGCTAAGTTTGCATTTTCCATACTATGGCAGGCTGTAAGACACTCTGAAAAGTACGGGACATTGATCATTTTTGATTTTTGATGATCGAGGATAGAAATACTGGATAACAAATAGCAACGAGACGGAGAAACCGAATGAAACTTGATGAAAAATGGATCAGAGATCATTTGCCGGAAGACTGCAGAAATGAATCGCTTGACTGCTTCGGCGGACTCTATCTGGATGGCCTTAAAGTGATGTCGGAAGGAGAGCGCGGCGATCCTGATACGGTCCGCTATGTGGCGAAGGATGAGGAGGATCTGAAATGGTGGCAGTTGAATGTTATCTGCAATTTTGTAGGTAAGGCTGACAAATCCAAAGTCTGGCGTTGGTACAGAGATCATGCGGAAAACGGGCAATGGTACTATATCGAACACAGACATTACGATTATGATGCCATCGAAGATGCCAGACTGCCTGGATTTGAAAGGTACCTTCGGAACATTAAGTATGCCTTCCCCGAAGAATTCTTCCGAAAAAAAGTCAAAGAGTATACTGGGCTTATGAACCGCTGGTTTCTGATCCCTCACTGGGGATATGACTTTGAGAACCAGTGTTTTATCGAGATCAGCCATTCCAGAGAATACAGCAGTGATTTTGATAAATCCGACGAAATAAAAGATAACAATATCATTCGAGTGGAGGACTGACTAGCGCATCATTCCTGGCCTCCTGTATAGAAGCCAGGCTCATTCCTGAATTCCAGTTTTTTGCTCAGGAAAGACTGCTCACACTGATGAGTGCGGTCCCGTATGATGAGATCACGGTAAAGCAAATCCTGCTTGAGTCGAAGCTGGCGAAGAAGACATTTTACAGGAACTTTGAATCGAAAGAGGATGTTCTCCTGTCTTTGGTCAGGACAAATCTTCGCGACTACTTTCACGTTGTTGACGCCGGCAGTGGAGATGTTCTTGCGACCATTTTCACATTTGCCGTTCAGAATAAAGATCTGCTGATCCTTTTGTGAGGTTATTCGATGGCCTTGATTCGGAGTATCTGATCGCACTGAATATCGGCGCAATCTGGAACGTGATCGCTCTCTGGATACATCAGGGAATGGAAGATGATCCGAAGTATGTCAGGGAAACGATCCGCCAATATTTGAAAAGACTGAGTAAATAGGTAGGAGAGGATAGTAAAGTGAGAGCACATGATTATGAGATCAAGACGGAGCGTTTGCTTTTGCGCCCCATGACGGTTGAAGATGTGGATGCTGTGTGGAAGTGGGTCAGCGATGAACGCGTTGCGAGATATATGGTTTATCCGACCTATACGGACCGGGAGAAACTGGTCGAATGGCTTCGCTCGATTGAGACCTTTGACGGAGAGTATCACTTTGGGTTTGTTCGGTTATCCGACGGAGAACTGATCGGCAGCGGAAGTATCGGACCCCATAAGAAGGAAGGCTTCTGGGGCTTTGGCTATAACTTTAGACATGATTGCTGGGGCATGGGGTATGCGACGGAAGCCGCAAAGGCAATGATAGATTTTGCGAGAGACACTTTCGGAATAACTCGGTTTTGCTGCAGTCATGTGGAGCCCAATGTAGCATCCGGCCACGTGATCGAGAAGTGCGGCCTTCATTTTGTCGGATATGGGGAATTTGAAAAACTGGACGGCAGTTGCAAGATGCGCTCTGTGGAATATGAGGGCGTATTGGACTGATCAGGCTGTTAAAGGAGACTTGAACAAATGGAACTGAAGATTGATCCTAACGGAATATGGTATCATGGCTCGAACGTGGTGTTTTCTGAACTGAGAGAAGGCAGTACTATCACCCAGTGGAGAGAACTTGCCGAGGCATTTTCTCATCAACCTGACCGATTGAGTTATGACGACAACGGAACGATTTACCATAACGGAACAGAAAAGGGATATCTATATGTAATAGATGAACCGATTGTAGTTGGCGTTGATGTTTATCAGCATCCGAGAACGGTTATGGATGAAAACGCAGAGTTTTTGACGAAAAGGCCATTAAAAGTAAGAATGATAGCTGAACTGTAATTTGACAAGGAGTGTCAACGATAGAATAATTTAAATGGTGTATAGGAGAGGAGGGAGGAATTATGAACAACGAAATAGTATTGTTTACCGATGGAGAGAAAAACATAGAAGTCCAAGTGAGCCCTGAGAGCGAAATCGTATGGCTTACACAAAAACAAATGGAAGACTTATTTGATGTTACGCATGCTACAGTGAGCGAACATATCAATAATATTCTGTCTACAGGAGAGTTGGATGAGACTTCTGTCGGTTTTTCCGACAAAAGTTCCGGAGGCCGTAAACCTAAGATATATAACTTGGATATGATTCTTTCCGTCGGATATCGAGTGAATTCCCGAAGAGGCATAGCTTTCAGAAAATGGGCAAACTCCGTGCTGAAACAATATATCATGAATGGTTACGCCCTCAATGAAAGACGCCTCACTGCATTGCAGAAGACCGTCGAGATCCAATCGAAGATGATCGCGAACACGCTTAATGTGGAGCAGGATGATGTCCTGAAAGCGGTAAATCTGTACACAAGTGCACTTTCTCTGCTTGATCAGTACGATCACCAATCTCTTGAAAAACCGACTGGAGCTGCGCCAGTATATCGAAGGAGAAGCAGAATATAAATCAAAATCAGGGGGAGAGGTCGGATGATATGAAGTGTGAACTGTTATCAGAATCAAATCTTGCGCTGTTGCTGGACTTTATTGATGATATGAATACAAAATACGATGAGGCCGTGCTGAAAGCGTTTTTGGGTGAAAAGAATGCTTATGGTTATATTGCCGTAGACGACGAAAAGGCAATTGGATTTGCATATGGTTATGTATTAAATGAACCCGATGGACGAAAGACTTTTTATCTGCACGCAATAGATATTATGGCCGGTTATCAGAATCT
>ONPC01000083.1 GCA_900319565.1 uncultured Eubacteriales bacterium
AGACGCCGGAGCAGGAGAGGATGTCGTCGCCGACGGCAGAACCGAAAACGGAGGCGACGACGGCAGAGCCGAAAACGGAGACGACGATGGCAGAGCCGAAAACAGAGGCGCCGACGGCAGAGTCGAAAACGGAGACGACGACAACTAAAGAAACGACTGCTTCGGAGGCGATTACGCAGGGCGCTACGGAGGTGTACATTTCCCCATATAACGAAGAATATGGTTCGGCCGGGGAATTGCCCGGAACGACGGTCGTGGTATCGATCGTGACGAACGACCGGAACACACACTGGGGATTTACGAAGGCCGGAGACAAAGACGCGGAGAAAGACCGCGCGGAACTGCTGAGGCAGAAGAATTACCTGCTTTCGGGGTGTGAGTGGCTGGTACAGCAGGCAGCAGCTTATAATTTGACGGCTGATTTTATAGCAGACTGGGAGATCTACCCGGATCTGTACTATGAGTATGATACTACGGAGAAACTGGTCCGCTTTGACGGGGATAAGTACTTCAATCAAAAGGCGTTTATCCGGGACAATATTCCCTCCGAAGAACTGAAGAAGAAGTACAGGGCGGATAGTATCATTTACATTTTCTTTTTCAATACGAACTGGGAGAATGAGGTCAATCCGTGGTCGGTGGGCACTATCTCCGGTCCGATCTATGACCGGGAATTCATCAATGCGTATACGAGATTTCAATCGGTTTCCATGATGCCATGCACCTACGCGCATGAGATGATGCATTGCTTCGGTGCGTATGATCTGTATTATGAGAACAACGGGATCTCACAGGAATATGTGGATCATCTGATGGAGATTGGCAGCCAAGACATCATGTTTTGCAGTTACGATTGTGAAGAAATCCTCGTAGATATGGGACCGTTGGATGCGTACTACATCGGCCTTACCGATTTGTGCGAAGATGTTGTGGAGTGGAACTTGGTGGAAGCAGAGAGGTTCCGGTAGACGGGACTGAGAAACGGAAAATGAATAACTATGTTCACGGGATGATTGGTGTTACTTGATTTGATTTTTGTGCAACTTACACCGGCGGGTATTGATTATCCGCCGGGTTTTTGTATACTGAATGTGAAGGGAGCGTATGGCTCCCGAAAGCCCTAACGAGGAGATGCTTATGAAGTACAGGGTGGAACGTACGGACGGCGAGGATGAGGTGATCATCCGGTGCCGGGAGGTGACGCCGAAGATCACGCGGCTACTGGACCTTTTGGAGGGTGACGGCGGGAGGCTCGTCGGAGTGACGCAGAGCGGTGCGAAGAGCGTGATCGCAGTCGGCGACATATTATATATCGAGAGCGTGGACGGGCGGACGTATGTGTATACGGAGGCGGAAGTCGTTCGCGTGGATTTCGGACTGTCACAGCTGAACGAATACCTGGACGACATCCGGTTTTTCCGGTGCAGCAAGTCCATGATCCTGAATATCGATAAGGCGAAGTATTTGAAGAGTCTGGCGTCGAACCGGATCGATGTGACCATGGTAAATGGAGAACATATACGGATATCGCGGACATACGCATCGGATTTTCGGAAGCGATTGCGCGGTGAATGAGGCGACAGCGGAGGTTTGCTATGAGAGAAGTGAACGATAAAATTACACATAAAGTATCGCTTTCAAAGCGTCTGCTTCGGGCGCTCACGGTCGAGGTGGACATTGAACTGAAAGCGTGTCTGTATTTCTTTTGTATCTTGTTTTATTACAGTATGTATCGGCTGGCCATCGGAAGTGATTCTGCCCTGCTGTTTCACATGGCACAGATGATCCTGGATGTATATGTGATGGGCTACGCGCAGTATTACCTGATGAACCGTTTTGATCAGGGAGAGAACTTCGGAGCGCGTGAGATCGTGTACATGCTGGTCTGCGTGGCCGTGCATGTGGGCTGCTCTGTCCTGTTCAACTGGTTCGGGAAGAACCTTTGGGTGACGGTCGGATTTGCCGTATATCTTTTGGTGGTATATGTTTCGGTATTTTTGGTATATAAGGTCCTTAGGATGCGCGACGGTAAGACGCTGAATGAGGATCTGCGCGCATTTCAGGAAAGGAAGGATCGCTGATGGAGCATGTGATCGAGATCAACAATCTGACGAAATCCTATGGGAAGAATCGCGGTGTGATCGATGTGAGTTTCACGGTAGAACCGGGGGACATCTTCGGCTTTCTGGGGCCAAATGGAGCCGGGAAGTCTACGATCATCCGGTCCATGCTGGGCTTCATCCACTATGAACAGGGGGAGATCCACCTCTTTGGCGAACCCGTAAAGAACTTGGGCAGCAAGATGTTTGAACGGATTGGCTACATGCCTTCGGAGGCCTGGTTTTATCCGGGCATGACCGTGGCGGACACACTGAAATTCGCCGCGGATATGCATCAGACGGACGCCTCGGAGGAAGCCCGGATGCTGTGCGAACGCCTGCAGGTGGATACCGGGAAGAAGATCCGCGAACTGTCGCTCGGGAACCGGAAGAAGGTCAGCATCATTTGCGCCATGCAGCATAAACCGAAACTGTTCGTGTTTGATGAACCGACATCGGGGCTGGACCCGCTGATGCAGGCGGAGTTCTTCCACCTGATCGGTCAGTATGTGGCTGCCGGCGCGACGTGCCTGCTGTCCACGCATGTGCTGTCAGAGGTTAAAAATCACTGCAACCGGATCGCCATCATGAAGGAGGGGCGGCTTCGGAAGATTGACACGACGGAGCACCTGATGCGGACCGGAGCGAAGCGGATCCGCATGCTTAGGGACGGTGTGGAGGTCGACTATATGTACACGGGAGACCTGAATGAACTGTATAAGGAACTCGAGGGGCACGACATCGGGGATATCCTGATCGAAGACCCCTCGCTGGAAGACGTGTTTATGCATTATTACGAAGTGTAAGCCGTGAGTTTTGTGGTTCGCCGTTCGGACATTCACGCGGCGGAGCGGCCATAATGCAGATATCTCGCAGATGTGGTACAGAGGACTCGGTATATTGAATTTTAGGAGATTATATGAATAAAGCGCTATTGAAGCATGAGTGCCGGCAACTGAAGAAGACGACGCTGATCTGGAGCCTGGCGGTAGGCCTGCTGGGCCTGCTGACCATTGCGGTTTTTTCGAGCCTGCAGGGGGATATGGAGCAGATGTCGGAGCAGTTTGCGAAGATGGGGGCATTTGCCGATGCCGTGGGCATGAATAAGATGAGCATCGGGACCATCGAGGGATATTATGCGGTGGAGGTCTCGGTGATCTTCGGGCTGGGCGGGGCCATGTTTGCCGCATCCGTCGCTATTAATATGCTTTCAAAGGAAGAGGGCGGACACACCGGCGAGTTTTTATACGCCACGTCGGTTTCCCGCGGGGGTGCCGTAGCGACGAAGTTTGCCGCGGTTTTGATCGCCTTGCTGACATTTACCGTGATCTGCCTGGCTCTGTTCGGCGTGGGCTTTTTGATCTTGGGCGCGGGGGTGCCACTCCCGAAGTTCACACACTTTCATGCCATGCAGCTTTTGATGAATGTGGAGGTTGCGGCGATCTGCTTTGCGATCTCGGCATACACGGCGCAGAACCTGTTCGGCTTAGGCATTGGCCTGGTTCTGGTTTTGTATTTTTCCGATATGATGGCTCGGGTGGTTCCGAGTCTCGAGATCCTGAAGACGGTCAGTCCCTATGGATTTGCCTGTGCTGCGGATATTTTTTCCGATACGAAGATCGAGCCGGCAGGCATCGTGCTGGGTGTGATCTGCATCATTGTCGCACTTACGGCGGCTGTGATCCATTACAGAAAAAAGGATCTGGCTGCGTAGGACCTTTCGCTCCGGCAACTTGATTTTCGCCCGAATCTGTGGTATATCTTTCTCAGGGACACCGCTTGCGGTGGTTGCGTTTGTGAAGAAAAGGATTTCTGAGGGTGGGGGATCATATGCTCGTAGCAAAAAAACTTAGGATTCATTATCCGGATCAGGGACCCTTTGAGATGGGACCCTTGGATTTCGAAGTGGAAGAGGGAGCGTTTTGCCTCGTTTTGGGGCGGAACGGTTCCGGTAAAACTACGCTTTTACGGGCCATATACGGTCTGCTTCGAACCACCGGATCGTTGAAACTGGGGGATATCGACCTACTGTCCGGTTCTGTCGATCGCAGACGGCGTTACATGGCGTGGATCGGCGACGAACAGTGGTGCGAGCCTTCCATGTCTACTGCCGATAATTTGATCTACCTGCTGGAATTATATCCGGAATTTGACCGAGAACTGTTTGAGCGTTTTCTGGAGGATTTTAGAATTACGGAACAGGACTTAAAGCGACCGTATGATGTGCTTTCGACCGCGCAGAAGACATATGTGAAGACGGCGTTTGCATTTGCCAGAAAGCCGAAATTGCTGATGGTCGATGAGCCGACGACGGCGATGGATCTGAAGACACGGCTGGCCTGGCTGGAGAAGATCCGTGCACAGGCGAAAGCGGAGCAGATCGTGGTGCTTTTGACGACCCATGAGCTGGATTATCTGCGGACCATGGCGGACCGGGTGATCCTGCTGGAGCGTGGAAAGGTACTGGCATGTGAACGGGCGGATGAACCGGCCAGGAGTGTTGCGATGAAACGGGCTCGCCTGATGTTCAGAACCATGTCACCGGGAGAGGAGGAGACCTATTGGGCTGGAAAAGATGGGCCAGGCTTGTAGAACGACAAAATCGTTTTTACATGCGTGATCGGTATCTGTTCTTCGGAAGCGCACTGCTTGGGGCCTTATTGGTTTGGTATTATGTAAGTTCCCGTGTGCTGAATTGGATACCGGAGATGAACCCGGGGAGCTTGTTTCCGTATCGGAATGTCCGGGTCATTCTGATTCTGGAGGCTTTTTTCTTTGGTCTGGAGTCGGAGAAGAAGTATTATTTAGTTCGAACGCGGATCCAGGATCCTCTATATGAGAATGAATATGTTCAGAGCCATTTAAACGCGATGTATTTTTTGCGAATGCATGCGTTTGATTTTGGTGCCGTGCATCGCAGGCTGGTTTTGCGCAGGCTCCCGGAGATTGGGATCTATGCGGCCACGGCGGCGCTGCTCGCGTATTTGAACCCGGAAGAGCTCTTTATTTCGAATGTGATCGGCTATGCGGCGCTGAGTTTTCTGGCGATCATGGCCGGAAGCGAGGCATGGTTTCGCGCGCAAATGTATTTGCTGAACCAGCGAAGTTTTGTAAGTGTTGTGGAGGAACCGAAGTCGAGGATCGGGGACACGATCATTTTTATTCTGGAAGGGATCATCTGGTGCTGTTTTTTTACGCTGGTCGGCTCGCTGTTTTCAAATCTGCTTGGCGCGCATTTGAATGTATTGAATGTGTTTTCGAAGACGGCAAAGCAGCGCCAGGGCGTGGCGTTAGGCTGGCTGATCGCGGCGTTCATTATCCATACGCAGGCGCACATAAAGGGGAGGAAGCAGCTCCGCAGGCTATACCTTTTGGTTGGCGCGATCCTGATTGCGGATATGATGTTTTATCTGCCCATATAAAGGAGTTTTTCGTGCGGTTTCCGGCCGCGACGCATCCGAATGTGAAAGCGGATGCGTCGCGGCCGGATCTTTTTGTATTTTTGCGCAATGAATTTGCGGAAAATGAACAGCAACGCATGGAATTTTGTGGATAATTCTTGTAAATCGGGGCCGGATTGTGTATAATGATTCCATCAGTGTTTTGGATGGAAAGCAATTCAATCTGCCGTCGTGATCTCGACGGATCAATACTTTGTTTCACGAGAATAATAAGGGCGGGTTGAAGGCGGATTATGATAAAAGGAGGACAAACTATGTATTGTGGTGTTTGTGGAACTCAGGTACCGGATGGATCCGGTTTTTGTCCGAATTGCGGAAGTAAAATAAAGCCCATTTCAGTACCGCAGGCGGTAAATATTCCTGCCGAGCCGATCCCTGCGCCGAATATTCCCGTTGAGCCGATCCCGGCTCCGAATATTTCGGCGGGAAATGTTGTTGCAGAAACTGCCGCGGCAGCCCAAGATGAGGTAAATACGGCCGATGCGGCAGAAGCTCTGCAGGAGCAGGCGGGATGGGCGGCCGCAGTAGCTGCGGCACAAAAAGCAACTGCAGAGCAGGCATCCCGCCGGGAAGCCGAGGAAGCGGCAGCTCGGCAGGCCGAAGAAGCAGCGCGCCGGGAAGCAGAGGCAGCAGAGCGTGAGGCAGCCGAACATGCTGAAGCCGAGCGTGTAGCCCGTGAGATCGCGGCGCAGGAAGAGGCAGCGCGAGAAGCAGCGCGCAAGGCAGCAGAACAACAGGCCGCTCAGGCGGCGCAGGAAGAGGCAGCCCGAGAAGCAGCGCGCAAGGCAGCAGAACAACAGGCCGCTCAGGCGGCACAGGAAGAGGCAGCGCGAGAAGCGGCACGCAAGGCAGCAGAGCAACAGGCCGCCCAGGCGGCGGTTCAGGCGGCACAGGCTGCAGCGCAGACGCAGAGTACTGCAGCTGCGGCAGCGCATGCCACGCAGCAAGTAGCAGCCGCGCAGCAGGCACAAATACCGGTGACGGGCGCGCCGCAGTATCAGATGATCAACGGCCACTACGTTCTGGTTCCGAAGCAGCTGCAGCAGATCCAGTCGCAGCCGCAAGGCATGGCTCCGGCTCCGCAAGCACCGACGAAGAGTTCAAAACGGTCACTGGGGCTCGCCGGAGGACTGGCTGTCCTGACACTGATCTTTGCATTTTTGGCTCTTGGTGGGAACATATGGTTATTCTTCCGCGCCGCAGATGGCAGGAAATGGCTTCCGTATGATCTGATCGCGAAGATGGCATTCCCTCTGTATCTTATGATCGGCACATGCATCTTCCTGAGGACCAAGAACTATTCCTACGATTTCGCATCGCCCGGAATGGCGGTTTCGTACACGTTGGTATCCATGCCGTATTTGATCTTGTTGATCAGCTCTCCTTCGGGCTATCTGCGTGAACTGCCGAAGAATGCAGATCAGTGGTTGACACGCTCGGTTCCGATTCTTTTGGTGATCGGCCTGTTGATGATCATCGGCTGCGCTTCGATGATGTATCCGAAGAAACTGAATGCGGCCAATTATGCACAGAAGGCATTGACTGCAAAATTCCTGTCGGTCATTCATGCGTTGGTAACGCTGGCCGCGATCGGCTCGATCGCATTTTACGATTTTTGGGAAGACACCCTTCACGATTTGATCAAACAGTTTGACTATAAAAAACAGTTCGACCTGTGGTGGCTGTCCTACGGAACCGACATCATCTGCGTTCTGGCCGTGATCACGGGCTTGCTTATGTTCGTAGCAGCCGGTATTACATTCCGAAAGAGTTTGACGCAAAAATGATTCGAATATGACTCGGCTTCCATTTAGATGAAGTCAAAAAATAATAAACGGTACGGAGCGGGCATATCCGGAGACGGGATGTCTGCAGCCGGCCGGGGGAGGATTTATGAAACCTGAAATCATTAAGATCGATGATACAACATGGGCGCTGGACGAAGGCGGCGTGCGGTTTTTCCTACTCGCCGGGACCGAGCGTTCCATGATGATCGACAGTGGCATGCAGACGGAGGATGCGCGCGGGATCGCCGAGGAGATATTGACCGAGGCCGGAGCGCCGCACGGCGATGCACTGGTACTTCTGAATACGCACGCGGACAATGATCACATTCACTGCAATTCGCAGTTCCCGTGGTTCTACATGAACCCGGCGGAAGCAACGAATTTCTACAATACGAAGAAGAAGACCGGGGAAATGCATGCGATCTGGGACGATGAAGAGATCGACCTGGGCGACCGCACGATCCGCGTGATCGAGATCCCCGGACACACGCCGGGCAGCGTGGCCCTGCTGGATGTGGAGCGGCGTCGTTTGTTTTCGGGCGACTCGGTGCAGGACGGCCGGATCTTCATGTTTGGCGTACAGCGGGAAATGCATGCCTACCGCCAGAGCATGGAAAAACTGATGTGGATGACGGAACTGTTCGACAAAGTTTACCCGTCCCATGGCACTCTGGAAGTGTCGCCGGAACTGATCGAGAAACTGTACGACGCGTCGGGACAGCTGCTTGAAGGAAAACTCGAAGGCCGCGCGGCAGATCTGTTCGGCAACGCGATCACGATCTATGACTTGGGCTTTGCAACATTTCTGTGTGAGCCGAAGCAGTGAATAAGGCCGGAAACGCTACAGACAAACACGAAAGCGGGGGCTTTGATCGACTGCCCCTGCTTTTGACAGGTTGAAAGGCAGTTGAAGACCGAAACATATGCGGGAGGAATAGGGATGATAAAAGGACACAGCGGCGCGAGAGGCAGGGTCGAATGCGGCGGTTATTCGAGTAAGCAGATGTCGACGAACTCTCTGGCAGGCCGTGTGAAAGACCTGAAAAAACTGAATTTGAATTATTCCACGGAGACAGTACGGATCCGGTTCGTTGCGGATCTCGAGGCCGGTACGCTGGAGGCGGAGATCGCCGTTAGCGACAGTTCGGCACCATTCGGAGGCACGAGCTGCAAGCGGGACCTAAAGGAAGGCGAGGCCGGGAGGTTGGAGCAGGCGGTACTTTCCACGCGGCTTCTGGAGTACAACGGATACAATGTGCATGTGAACGGACTTCCGCTGATCGAAGAATGTTTGCTCAGCATGACATTTGCCGAAGGAGACGCGTTCCATCTGTCGTTCAACGGCGGGCACGGCCCCGGCGGTTTCACCGAGGAACTCATGATGCTGTGGCCGCTGTTATTCGAAATGGAGGGGTACGCCCCCGGGAAATGCATTCCGCCGACGCCGGGTATGTCGTCGTTAGTCGGAACGCACCGCTTCGAATACGTCAGAGGAGAGAAGAAGGGTACACTGACCATTCGACTTGACTCCATGTATCGTCGAAAGGACGCGGAGAGCCAGGGCGAACTGTTTTCGGAGGGCGACTTCGGAAAGAAGCATTTCCTGGTCAATACATCCTATGTGACGACCGGAAACGGCCGTTGGGATGTGTATCTGGTGCGGGAATTGGAGGACTCGATCGGGGTGACACCGGACAGCTGGAAGTTCGCAGCCATGCTGGAGCGGGAATACGACGGGCGGCTTCGGTGCGAAGCACTTTCCGCCATGCCGGATCTGGAGGACCGTACTGCGGCCTATGAGATCGAGCCCGTGGAAATGCTGGCTTCCGCGTTTTGCTACCGCGCTTCGGAGGGGACATATAAGACGATGAGCCTGCTTCGGGACAGTGACGAGAGCGTGGAGTTCTTCCTGCGATCGGGCCGCGAGGATCCTGCGAGCGGAAGATTTTTCTACACGGTGTGTAAGGCGGATCCGGATCGCCTGCAGCTGCTTTCGGATCTCGCGATCTCGTCGAAACTGTCCGATATTCGGGAGTATCTGGCGCTGGGGTCGGATGCGCCTGCGGTGTCACCGCTCTGGCTGGAACTGAATTTTCGGTACGGCCGTTCCGTGATCCTGTCACGGGAGCGGATCCACGAAGCGGCGAAACGTTTGAATGATCCGTATTTAGAGGAGATGCATCTTCAGCTGCTGTTTCAGTTGTGTCAGCTGCTTTCGGAGGTCGCAAAACCGGAGGATGCGGTGAAGCAGGGCGTGTGCCCTTCCTGCACGGAGGTCGTGGAGCAGTTACAGTGCGGCATCGCCACACGCGTCGACATCCGAAATCTGACGCCGGAACTTAAGGAGAGGCGTCAGGCGCTTGGAGCATTTGCCCCGAAATACTATGATCCGGTGTTGGATGTGGAGGTTCCCGTGACCAACGGGAAGGTCCTGACCGCGGATCAACTGATGAAAAAACTGAACGAAAAGTGAGACACCTTTTAGCGACGCCGCTCCCGGCATTTCGACGGGGAAACATGGGCAAACCGAAAGGAACTGACGGAACAGGAGGATAAAAATGAGTCATGAACGTATGATACGGGTCACGGGAACCGGACGGATCTCGCTGAAGCCGGATCAGACCACCGTGTGGATGGAGCTGACGGACCGTGATAAGAACTATGCAAAGGTCGTGGAGGCCAGCACGAAGCACACCGGCGAGGTGAAGGACGCTCTCGTGGCCATCGGCTTCGAACGCGACCAGATCAAGACCACTTCGTTTCGGGTGGACGTGGAGACCGAAAGTTACCAGAATGAAAACCACTGTTGGCGCGAGCGCTTCGTGGGCTACCGCGCGGTGCACAGCGCGAAGGTGGAATTCGGCGTGGATAACGAAAAACTGGGCAGCGTGATGACGGTGCTGGCGCAGATGCCGTTCAAGCCGACCTTCCGCGTTTCCTATGGAGTGAAGGATGTGGAGAAGGCGCGCAAGACGCTTCTGACCGGCGCCATGAAGGACGCAAAGGAGAAGGCACACGTCCTGGCGAAGGCAGCCGGCATGAAGCTGGGCCCTGTGATCCGGATCCTCTACGGCGAGGCATCGCATGATTTTGTGGCGGAGGCCATGCCGCGCATGATGCTGGCGGACAGTGCCGTGATGGCAAAGGGCGCGTCCATGAAGGTGGACATTGACCCCGAGAATATTACCGAACAGGACACGGTCAATGTCTTTTATGAGCTGATCGAGGGCTGACCGCATTTTACATGTGTCAGAATTTATTAATATTTCTGTCGGAATTCCGTAATGAACGGCGGGGTTTTTTGCTTGATATTTCGCATTTTCTATGATATGATACGAGCAGAGTGGTAATTGTGCTCGGGAAGGGTTACGAATTACGAGTGAGTAATCCGACATTATTTTGAAATCCTTGAAAGGAGATAAGAAACTATGGGATTGATTTCAACAGTAACAGGTGCATTGACAGGAGCAGTTGGTACCGTATTGGGCGCAGGTGCAGGCGCACTCGGCGGCGTAATGGCTGATCAGTGGAAAGAGTATTTCTACTGCGAAGCTATTCCGAACGATATTCTGGTTACCAAGGGCGAAAAGAGAACCGGCGGCCGTTCCGTTAATAAGAAGGGCAGCGACAACATTATTTCCAACGGTTCCGTTATCGCAGTTGCTGACGGCCAGTGTATGATCATCGTAGAGCAGGGTAAGATCGTTGAGGTCTGCGCTGAGCCCGGTGAGTTCATTTATGATACTTCTACAGAGCCGAGCATTTTTGCCGGCAGCCTCGGATCCTCCATCCTGGCTACATTCCAGGCCATCGGCCGCAGATTTACCTTCGGCGGTGACACCGGTAAGGATCAGAGAGTTTATTACTTCAATACGAAGGAGATCATGGATAACAAGTTCGGTACCAACAACCCGATCGATTTCCGTGTAGTTGACTCCAAGGTCGGCTTCGACATGGACGTTGCTCTTCGTATCAACGGTTCTTACACCTTTAAGATCGTTAACCCGCTTCTGTTCTATGCGAACGTTTGCGGTAACGTTGAAGCTGCTTACAATAAGAGTAATCTTACAAATCAGATGCGTACAGAGTTCGTAGATGCATTGGCACCTGCTCTGTCCCGCGTATCCGATCTCGAGATCCGTCCTTCGAAGTTGCCTCAGTACACGAAGGATCTGAAGGATGCGATCAATATCGAACTGGCTAAGACTTGGACCGAGACCCGTGGTATCGCTGTTGAGAACATCGCTATGAATCCTCCGACACTTACCGAAGAGGATAAGAAGAAACTGCAGAACGCTCAGGAAGCAGCGGTTTATTCGAACCCCGCTCTTGCAGCAGGCGCGATCGCAGGCGGCCAGGCTCAGGCATGGCGCAACATGGACGGCGCAGCTCCTACCAACATGATGATGATGAGCGGTATCGCAGGCGGCATGAACCCGAATTCTCTGTTCGAGACCGCAGCAGCTCAAAAAGCTCAGCAGCCCGCTCAGCCCGCAGCAGCACCCGCTCCGGCGGCTCCCGCAGCTGACAGCTGGACCTGCAAGAAGTGCGGAACCGTAAATACCGGCAAATTCTGCTTAGAGTGCGGCGAGAAGAAGCCCGAGGCAGTAGCAGGTTGGACCTGCCCGGACTGCGGTAGTGTTAACCAGGGCAAGTTCTGCACCAATTGCGGAACCAAGAAGCCCGCAGACGCACCTCTTTATAAGTGCGACAAGTGCGGCTGGATGCCGGCGGATCCTAAGAATCCTCCGAAGTTCTGCCCTCAGTGCGGTGATCCCTTTAACGACAATGACATTCAGTAATATGACAGGTTGACTGCGTCGACCTATCACGTTTACGCTGTCGGGCCAGGCTTTATGTCCGGCTTGGCAGCGTTTTTTTAAGGGGTTAGAAAACTGAGAGTGGGGAGGCATAATCATCTCCTCACGGGAAAGGGTAAACTATGGCGAATTTGCTCGAATACAAATGTCCGTGTTGCGGCGGCTCCCTGGAGTTCAACTCCCAGGCTCAGAAGATGGGCTGCCCGTACTGCGGAAATGAATTTGACATGGCCACGCTGGCGTCTTACGATCAGGCGCTGACTTCTTCCGAAGCGGAAGACCAGATGAACTGGCAGAGCGAGACCGACGACAACTGGTCGGCGGATGAAGTATCCGGTATGGTCACTTACACATGTAAGTCGTGCGGCGGCGAGATCGTCGGCGACCAGACACTGGGAGCTTCCAGCTGTCCGTTCTGCGGCAATCCCGTAGTCATGACAGGTCAGTTCTCCGGAGCTCTGCGTCCGGACCTCGTGATCCCGTTCAAACTGGATAAGGAAGCGGCGAAGGCCGGCCTTGAGAAACACCTGGAGGGCAGAAAGCTTCTGCCGAAGGTATTCAAGAGTCAAAATCACATCGATGAGATCAAGGGTGTATACATTCCGTTCTGGTTGTTCGACTCTGACGCGAATGCGAACATTCGCTACAATGCGACGAAAGAACGCAACTGGAGCGACAACGATTACTACTACACGGAGACCGAGTATTATTCGGTTCTGCGTAGCGGTACCCTCGATTTCGACAACGTTCCGGTCGATGGTTCATCGACCATAGACAACAAACTGATGGAGTCCATCGAGCCGTACGATGTTTCGGAAGCCGTGGATTTCCAGACGGCGTACCTGTCCGGCTATTTTGCCAACAAGTATGACGAGACTGCAGAAGACTGTGCACCGATCGCGAATGACCGTATCAAAGTTAGTACCCGCGATGTCTTCCGTGACACCGTAAAGGGTTACCATTCGGTCAGTGAAGAGGCGTGCAGCATCAGCCTGCAAAACGCGAAGACGCGCTATGCGCTGTATCCGGCGTGGCTCCTGTCCACGACCTGGAACGGCCAGAATTTCCTGTTTGCCATGAACGGCCAGACCGGCAAATTCGTCGGAAACCTTCCGACGGATAAGGGGGCATACTGGAAGTTTTACGGCATCGGCGCCGGCATTTCCGCAGCGTTGTTCAACCTGTTTGCCTGGCTCATGAAGGGTTCCGATTTCACGGCCACCCATGTGATCATCGCGTGCATCATTGCCCTGCTGGTCGGATTTATTCCGGTGGGCATCATGAAGAGTGGTATGACTTCGGTACGTCATAAGGTCGAGGCGCAGAATTACATTAAGCGCGACAGCCTGAACCTGACGGTGGCAGAGGATCTGTACCTGTATAAGAAACTCGAAAAACGGGCGAAACCGAAACCCGCCCAACAGTAGCGGAGCGATCCGTCATCAGATATTTTGAATATCAGGAGGTATGAAAAATGGGTTTATTTGACAGCATTAAGAATATGATCAAGCAGGATATCAAATCGGATATCCGCAGCTCGGTAAATAAGGCTGAGAACGCGGCTGCATCGGCCGTGCATCAGGCAGCGAAGAACGCCGCGCAGAAGAAGGAGACATTTTCCTTCACAGCAGTTCCGAAGAATGTTGAGGAGCTGAAGGCGCTGCCCGAGGCAGACCTTAAGACACCTTTTAAGACGGCTGCTCTGACCATGCTGGTTCTGATGAACTATAAGAACGACGTGGCTGCTACGCTGGAGATGTTGAACTACCTGAAGGGACCTGAGAAGCTTCCCGAGAAGGAGATCCAGTTCCTGAAGGATCGTCTGGTGGGTAAGGAATACGTTCCCGCTTCGTTTTTTGCAGGCACATCCCCGGAGAACGACTACACGCCGTCTCAGCCGCTGACCATCACGGTTCACGACTATGCATATTCCTACCAGAATGAAGGCTATGTAATGCTGATGCTTCATTCGTCCGGCGCGGACGATGACCGCCAGATCCAGCTGCGCAGCAAGGGCGATCAGTGGTTCCTGTGGCAGAATTTCGCGCTGTCCGATATGCGCATTCCGAAGTCCCAGGATAAGTGGGCGTGACATAGGTCCGTTTGACACATATTAGATCGCATCGACAACGCTCCGGCGTTTTTTTCCGCGGAATGCGTTTGCTCGCGGTCAGTTCGCTCGTCGTGAAAAACATGTCGCGAATGTCGGAGCTGAATTGAGGGTGCCCGCTTCGACTTCGGCCGTTTTCTTGACAGCGTCAGGTTCCCACCTGACGCGAAAACGTCCTCAGCTCGCGCAAAATCCAGTCTCGGAGACTGGATTTGTGACCCTCATTCAGCTCCTCCCTTGCGGTGTTTTTCTACAACTCGTTCAAATGCCCGCTCGCGAACGCATTCCGCGGAAGCGCCGGAGCGTTGGCTTTACACCATGATGTGTCAAACGGAACCGTCCCTATTGGCATACCCGCCATGTCCCTTTACCTTGGTTTCCTGTGAGAGCGGGATGCGGGG
>ONPC01000130.1 GCA_900319565.1 uncultured Eubacteriales bacterium
AGGCGGGGTGCCTGATCAATTTCAACCGAAACCGAAAAGCATGACAAAAAAAGAATCCATTATCATCTTATTTTCTATCACGCTGTGCTGGTCATCTTCTTATATTTTCATTAAGGATATCCCTCAGGACTTCTCAGTGTACGCGTATCTGGCGCTGACTTCAGGGGTGGCCGGGATCATTCTGGCGTTCGTCATGCGCAGAAAGCTTAAGCTGCTCACCCGCGTTTCCCTCAGACAGGGACTGATCCTGGGAGCGCTCATCACAGCAAGTAATATGTTTGAAAAGCTGGGCCTGGACAGGATCCCCGCATCATCGGCAAGTGTATATGCGTCCATGGGGATCATCATCGTGCCGCTTATATTGATCTTCCGGAAAAAGTACCCGTCGAGGAATAATCTGGCCGGAATTTTCATTATTCTGATCGGGATCCTGGTGTCGAACTGGGGAACGATGGGTGCGGGAATGGCCGGCGCGCTCTATATTTTGGGGTCAGCGGCGACAATGTCGATGTATACGGTCCTGGCAACGGAGTATACAAAAGAGACAGACCCGTCTCTTTTGACAGTTCTGCAGATGCTGGTTTCCGCGGTCTTCGGATTCGCACTCTGGATGATCACGGATCCGGGCTCTGCCCTGACGATCGAATGGTCCGGCGTGACGATCTCCTATATTTTCCTGATCGCGTTTTTCTCCAAATGCTATGCCTATCTCATGCTTATGTACGCCGACAAATACGCGGACGCCGTAAGCGTGACGATCGTAGCTTCAACAGAACCTGTTGTGACGCTGATCGCCGCAGTTCTGCTGCCGGAGTCCATGGGCGGTGTAGAACAGTTCTCCGTTAAGTCCGTGGCGGGGGCGCTGATCATTTCCTTCGGAGCGATCGTGGCGGGACTGAATTTCCTTGACCGGAAAAGTTCTTCCGAGGCGCCCTGGGAGGATTCGTTTGCGGCGAAAAGAGCTGCCGCAATCGATGCGGATCATAAAGAGGGCGAGGAGATGGACCTTGAGACTGCGGTCAGTGTTTTTGAGGGGCAGGAAGCGGCAGAGTCAGAGAATCCTCTGGCTGCGGCCGCCTTGCCTCTTATGCCTGAAAGAAAAAGAATCTTTGTGCTGATCACGGTGATGTTCGCTATTTTGTCCATGTCGATCAATGTGATGCAGTTCGCGGGAGGATATTCGCAGATCAGGCCGGTAAACGCCATCCCATCGCCGGTCGGACTGGTCTTCGGACCGGTCGGAGCGCTGGCGTGCGCACTCGGGAACCTTGTGGGAGATATGCCGCAAATAGGGAACTATCACGGAACGGTGGCGCTCGGCTTTGCCGGCAATTTCCTGTCGGCGTATATTCCGTACAAAGTCTGGCGGGCCATCGACAGCGACGTGGTTTCGGTCCATACCTGGAGAAAGATCGGACTCTATTTCTGGAGCGCTCTTTTGAGCTGCCTGTCATGCGCCTTGATGCTGGGATTCGGCTTAAAGCTGATTTCCGGCCAGTGGTATAGGGAAATCGTGGGCGGCATCTTCTTTAACAATGTAACGTTCACCATGGTATTGGGGCTGCCTGTACTGATCGTTCTGACGTCGACGGATTTCGGTCTGGGCATATGGGTGACTCTGCAGCTTCGGCCCGGCAGGATTTCCATGTCGGGACTGATTCCCTGCAGGTACGCGGCGGCGGTCTGCGGCCTGTCGACGCTTGTCATGGGAATCACCTTTTTCCTGGTGCTGCGCGGCACGCATCCGGACGGAAGCCTGATCCTGAAAGCTATGGCAATGCTCTCTGCGCTGTGCGTTCTTGCGCTTTGCCTGATGAAGGGGAAGGAAGCGAATGTGTAGAAAAGGCGCCGCGGGGCGCCCTGTGATACCGGAATATTGAACCGAAATATTGAACTGGAATATTGAACTGGAATACAGAAGCACCCGGCAATGGTTTGCCGGGTGCTTTTTGGCTGTTTAGCCGGGTGCCAGTTCTCCCGCCTTCCCGGCGGAAAGTTCTGAACATCATCCAAGAGGTCTGCGCACCCTGCGATAATAAAGAAAACACAGAATGATCTGGAAAACTGTGGAGCACGGGATCCCCAGGCCGATGTAGAAGAGCCTGCCGGTCGTTTTGCACATGAAATAGGCGACAGGGATTCGGATCAGGAAAGCCGCAGCGATCCCCTGGAGCATAACAAACCCCGTGCGCCCGAGGCCGTTGTAGAAGCCGATGAAACAGAACAGGAAGCAGGTCAGCAGGCAGTCGATTCCGTAGGCTTTCAAATAGTCGAAGCCGGCGGCGACAACTTCAG
>ONPC01000052.1 GCA_900319565.1 uncultured Eubacteriales bacterium
CCGGGAATCGCTTTCAATACCGTAGAAACAGCTTTGGATAAAATATCCTTCGAACATATGATCTTCATAGTTGATGCTCCTTTCAACAAGCAAACAAAGGCTGCGCCTTTTTCTCTTTTTTTATTTAAATACAGTAGTAGTAGTAGTAGGGGATGTGGATACGTTGAAAACAACGTTTCACCCAGTAAAATCAAGGGTTTGGTTCATCTGAAAACTCGGTGGATTTCAGAAAAATGCCCTGTGAAAAAACAGGAATCTTTCCACATGGTATTATTCGGCATTAATGCCTTTTCACTTCTTGAACATACATGTGTAAGAATTATACACGTGTCAGTTCAAAGAGAGTTTCTTCTTTAATATATCGATAGTGGAAGCAAGAGAAGCATTTGTTTCCAGCTCGTTTTCTATTTTCGTGATGCCGTGGATGACAGTCGCGTGATCACGTCCTCCGAGAAGAGCACCGATCTTCTTCAGCTGCAGGTTCGTTAAGGATCTGCACAGATACATAGCGACCTGACGGGCTGTCGTAAGGGAAGCGATACGTTTATCCGAGACCAGATCTGCCACTGTGATGCCATAGTGATCTGCTACGACCTTCAGGATGTAATCCGGAGTCAGTTCTTTTTTGTCATCCGGGGATATGAAATCACGAAGCGCTTCTTCTGCCACATCCAGGGTGATCTCGGTCTTGTTTAGTTTTGAAAAAGCGATGATCTTTGTTAAAGCGCCTTCGATCTCACGGATGTTCGTCTTGATATTGGAAGCGATATATTTAATTACTTCATTATCAATACTGAAGCCTTCAAGTTCTTCTTTTTTACGGAGAATTGCCATACGTGTTTCGTAATCCGGCGCGGAGATATCGACGGTCAGGCCCATCTCAAAACGGGAACGAAGACGTTCTGCTAACGTAGTCAAAGCCTTTGGAGGTTTATCCGAAGAAATGACGATCTGCTTTTTAGCTCCGTGCAGATGATTGAAGGTATGGAAAAACTCTTCCTGGGTACTCTCTTTATCTGCGATGAACTGGATATCATCGATCAGCAGCACATCGATATTCCGGTATTTGTTTCTGAATTCGGATGTTGCTGTGTTGCTTTTGTCTTTGATCGCGTCGATCAGTTCGTTCGTAAACTGCTCACTGGTGATATAAAGGATCCTGGCATCCGGCTTGTTTTTCAAAATATAGTGGGCAATGGAATGCATCAGGTGTGTTTTTCCGAGACCTACACCTCCGTAAATAAACAGAGGATTATAACGTTCCGCAGGGGATTCGGCCACAGCTAAAGAAGCCGCATGGGCAAACTTGTTATTTGCGCCTACGACGAACGTGTCAAATGTATATTTCGGATTTAGATTACTGTTTAAGGCTGACATGGTCACGGGAGCGCCGTTGACATTTTTTTGCTCGGAATGAGCGATCGTTGAGAATTCGATCTCCACATCAATGCCGGTCACGGACTCGATCGTAGTCTTAATAAAGTTGTGGTATTTATGCTCGATGTAATCGATCATAAAATCCTGTCCGTCCGGAAAGATGATCAAAAGTGTGTCTCTGCCGTCCTTTGAAAAGAAATAAGCGGGGGTCAGAGGCTTGATCCAGGTGTTGTAAAGAGCATCTACGATCTCATATTCTTTCTGTGTTTCTTCTTTGATCTCTTCCCATCGGTCTTTGATTTCAGAGATCGCTTTATCGTAATTCATGAGGTCCTCCAGAAGGTTTCATCAGCGGAAGGTACATACACCCCCCACTATAAAAGAATCTATTAATATTCTAACTCATAACCGTTCAAAAAGCAAGTAAAAAATAGGAAGAGATAGAAACTTATCCACATTTTATCAACATTTTGTGGATAAGTTTAAGTGGATACAAAGTGAATTCCTAAAAAGTTATTAACATGATGTTAATAGATATGTTGATAACTGTTTAAAAGGCCCAAAAACATGTTTAAACCTCGAAAAATCAAAGAAAAATTCATTTTTTGCTTGACGAAAGGAAGTGATTCAAATATAATGTGGTATGTGTCTAACTATGCAAATTTACCGACAAGGAGGTGTATAGCACATGAAGATGACATTCCAGCCGAAGAAGATCTCTCACGCCAGAGTTCACGGTTTTCGTTCGAGAATGAGCACTGCTAACGGCAGAAAGGTTCTTTCCGCAAGAAGAGCTAAGGGCAGAAAATCCATTTCCGCTTAATTCGGACCTTACAGTCTCATAGAATTATAAGAACTATGGTCGCATCCTTTATGTGACCTTTTCTTTTTCTTACAGAAGTTAGGAGGTAGTTATGAGAAACATACCTTCACTTAAAAGTTTTAAGGATTTTCAGGCAGTTTATTCTGCCAGAAGATCCTACGCCAACCGTTATCTGATCCTATACAAAAAAACGGTTGAAGATCCTGAAAAAAAAGCCCGCATCGGCATCTCGGTATCAAAGAAAGTAGGAAACAGCATAATCAGACACCGCATAACCCGCCTTATTCGGGAGAGTTATCGTTTAAACCGGGATCGGCTGAAAGAGGGACATGATATCATCGTGGTCGCAAGACCCGAAGCAAGGGACCTGGGATTTAAAGAGATTGAAGAAGCATACCTGCATTTACTTAAAAAACAGGAACTGCTGAATGTGTAGTTTTTTCGGAGGATAGAAGCGATGAAACGTGTTATGATTCGTATGATACGCTGGTATCAGAAATATTTGTCTCCTTTGAAACGTTTTTCTCGCTGCATTTACACGCCCACCTGCTCTCAGTATGCCATTGAAGCAATCAACAAATACGGCGCCTTAAAGGGCGGATGGATGGCATTTAAACGTATACTTCGTTGTAATCCGTTTGCAAAAGGTGGTTATGATCCGGTTCCTTAAGAGAGGAAAACTTATTTATGAACTTTATAACTTTGACTAAGTACGATGGAGCTATCATCGGCCCGGTTGCGAGACTTCTGGGACATATCATGGAGGCCATCTTCAGTTTCACCGGCTTGTTTGGTATTTTCAACATCGGTCTGAGCATTATCATCTTTACGATCGTTATTAAAGCTCTTATGATCCCGATGTCGATCAAACAGCAGAAATTCACGAAGATGAACGCCATCATATCTCCTGAGATCCAGAAGATCAATAAGAGGTACGCCGGGAAAAAAGATCAGGCATCGATGATGAAGCGTAATGAAGAGACCATGGCCGTATATAACAAATACGGCGTTAAGCCTACCGGCGGTTGTCTTCAGCTGATCATCCAGTTCCCGATCCTCCTCGCTCTGTATCGTGTAGTTTGGAACATCCCTGCGTACGTAGGACGCATGCGTGATATCTACTATAACATCATCAGCGTGCTGTCCGATAAGTTCAGCGGCTTTATGGAAAATGAAACTTTTTCCAAACTTCTCGCAAATCAGGGAACCGCTATATCTGCTGATAAGATCACAAAGATCACGGAAACATTTGCCGATGCATCTGCTAGCACAGAAGCCATGACAACGGCTAAGAACTATCTGGTAGACGCCATGTATGCATTTGATGCAAGTGAGTGGACTGCATTTAAGGATACGTTTTCCAATATCGGTAATATGGCTGTTTCGGGCGGTGAGACCGTTGCCGAATCCATTGATAAGATCGAGTCTATGAACTCGTTTATGGGTCTGAACCTTTCCGTTTCTCCCATGAATTATGTTACAAATGCATCGAAATTCGGTTTTTGGATCATAATTGCCGCAATCATGATTCCGGTTCTCTCCGGTCTGATCCAGTACGTAAGTACGAAGATCTCCATGGCCGCACAGGAGCGTCAGAAGGCTTCTTCCATGAAGAAGGATGCGGACGAGGAAAATGCTTTTGTACAGAGCATGAACATGATGGTAAAGATCATGCCGGTCATCTCGATCTTCTTCTGTTTCATGTTCCCTACCTGTATCGGTGTATACTGGATCATCTCCAGTTTGATTCAGGTAGTTATCCAGATCGGTGTAAATCGTTACATGGATAAACTGGATATCAATGATGTCGTAGCGAAAAACATGGAAAAGATCAACGCAAAACGCGCACGCATGGGCCTGGCACCTCAGAAGGTAACTAAGGTCACTAACATTACGCAGGAACTTGAAGAAGATCAGGCGGAAATGGAAGAAAGAGCCAGAAAGCGTGAGGAGCAGATCAAGGCATCCACGGATTATTATAAGCGTACTACGGGTACCGGAAGGCTTTCTTCGAAGGCAAACATGGTAGCGCAGTACAACGAGAAAAATAAGAATAAAAAGTAAGGTACGGAGGTTAGAAATGGCAGATTTTATCAGAGTCGAAGGTAAAACAGTTGAAGAAGCACTTACAGAAGCTACTGTCATCCTCGGAACGACCAGTGAGATGATCGATTATGAAGTCATCGAAAAAGGATCCAGCGGATTTTTGGGCATCGGCAGCAAGCCGGCCATCATCAAAGCCAGAAAGAAAATGACGCTGGTCGATAAAGCAATCGAGTTTTTGGAAAATGTATTTGATAAGATGGGCATCGTCGTAGACATTCAGGGACTGATGAATGAAGAGGAAAAGACGATCGAACTCAATCTTACGGGTTCTGACATGGGTAACCTGATCGGAAAGAGAGGCCAGACACTGGACTCCCTTCAGTACCTCACCAGCCTTGTTGTTAACAAGGAGACCGAGGATTACATCCGCGTTAAGGTGGATACCGAGAACTATCGTGAGAGAAGAAAGGAAACGCTGGAGAACCTTGCGAAGAACATTTCCATGAAGGTTAAGAGAACCAAGCGTCCCGTTAAGCTCGAGCCCATGAATCCTTACGAGCGTCGCATCATCCACTCCGCTCTTCAGGATGATAAGTACGTTTACACCAAGAGCGAAGGTGAAGAGCCTTTCCGTCATGTAGTCGTTATGCTGAAGAAAGAGAAGCGTTTCTCTTCCGACCGCAGCGAGCGTACCTACCGTTATGATCGCGGCAACAGCTACGGCGGCGGTTACAACCGCGGCTACGGCAACAGAAATTACGGAAATTCCGAAAAGAATACCGAAGGCGAAGAATAAACCAAACATCTTTCGCGTTTTATGCGACACCCGGAAATGCCGTTTCGGCATCGCCGGGTGTTTTTTAACGGTGATCGATCTTTCTGCTTGAAAGACAGGAATGATAATGCTAGAATAGGCTTGATACCTGCAAACCAAGGAGTATTTTTACATGAGCAGTCTCAAGGAGTCTTCGAAGACATTTGCCGCGATCGCGACGGCGATGAGTCCCGGAAGCATCGGAATCGTACGGATCAGCGGTCCGGAGTCGTTTGATGTGATCCGGCGCATATTCCGGCCCGCCCATCCGGCCCGTTTTTCGAAAATGGAGACACATACCATTCATTATGGTCATATTCTATCCGAAACTGGCGCGGTGATCGACGAGGTCATGGTGCTTTTGATGCGTGGTCCGAAGAGTTTTACGGCAGAGGATACGGTCGAGATCGATACACACGGCGGTATTCTGGTGACGCGGCAGGTTTTGGAACGGGTACTTTCCGCCGGCGCTCGGGTCGCCGAGCCGGGTGAATTCACGAAACAGGCCTTTTTGAACGGGCGTGTGGACCTGTCTGAAGCAGAGGCGGTCATGGATCTGATCAACTCAAAGAATGCATTTGCTGCGAGCGCTGCTCTCTCACAGCTGCAGGGTTCGGTACGAAACGAGATCAAGTCCATGCGGGATACACTGCTGGATGCAGTCGCTTTTATCGAGGCAGCCCTGGATGACCCCGAACATATCTCCCTAGATGGTTATACAAAGGAATTACAGGAAAAACTGGAACCTATGGAGCGAAAGATACAGAAAATGATCGCAGACTATCAGGACGGAGCGGTTCTGAAGGAAGGCGTGAAGACCGTGCTTTTGGGAAAACCAAACGCCGGAAAATCCTCTCTCTTAAATGCCCTTTTGGGGCAGGAGCGCGCCATCGTGACCGATATCGCCGGAACGACGAGGGATACCCTGTCCGAACAGGTCTACATCGGCGGGATCGGTTTTGAATTTACCGATACGGCCGGCATCCGGGAGACACAGGATGTGGTAGAAACGATCGGCGTGGAGCGATCCATTACGCAGGCGCAGGACGCAGATCTGCTGCTGTTTGTTGCAGACGCTTCTCTCCCGCTCGATGAAAACGACCGTCGTATTCTGGAGATCCTTAAAGAAAAAAAGAGTCTGGTCTTGTATAATAAGACGGACCTGGAACCGAAGCTTACGATCGACGAACTGTCGAAATACTGTGCTCCGGAAACGATCCTTCCGGTTTCTGCGAAGACCGGCGAGGGTCTGGAAGCAATCAAAGAGCGTCTTGTATCGATGTTTCGCGCCGGTGAACTTTTATATAACGATGAGGTCCTGATCACCAATGTGCGGCATAAGGAAGCACTGGAAACCGCGCTGGAATCGCTTAAGCAGGCCCTGGAAGGCATTTTAGGGGATGTCAGCGAGGATTTCCTCACGATCGATCTTCTCGACGCCTACGAGGCGCTGGGACGCATTACCGGTGAAACTCTCGAGGAAGATGTGGCGGACCGCATTTTTGAAAAATTCTGTATGGGAAAGTAAGAAAGCGTGATATAGATGGCAGTAGTTGAAGAATATTATGACGTGGTAGTGGTCGGAGCCGGCCACGCGGGCTGTGAGGCTGCGCTCGCGGCAGCCAGACTGGGCCTTTCGACCATTGTTTTTACGGTGAGCATTGACAGTATCGCGCTCATGCCCTGTAATCCGAACGTAGGCGGCAGCTCGAAGGGACATATTGTCCGTGAGGTGGACGCCCTGGGCGGCGAAATGGGTAAAAATATCGATAAAACATTTATTCAGTCGAAGATGCTGAATGATTCCAAGGGGCCGGCGGTGCATTCACTGCGCGCGCAGGCCGATAAAAAAATGTATTCGCAGGCCATGCGTGAGACCATGGAGCACACGGAGAACCTGACCATCCGGCAGGCAGAGGCTGCGGATCTAATCGTGGAGGACGGAAAACTGACGGGCATCCGTACGGTCTCCGGCGCCATCTATCACTGCAAGGCTGCGGTTCTGTGCACGGGAACGTATCTGAAGGCGCGCTGTATCTACGGTGATGTGAGCAATCCGACCGGACCGAACGGCCTGCAGGCTGCCAACCATCTCACGGCGTCGCTGATCGAGCACGGCATCACCGTGCGGCGTTTCAAGACCGGAACGCCGGCACGCGTCGACGGCCGCACCATCGACTATTCGAAGATGGCGGAGCAGTTCGGCGATAAGGTCGTGGTGCCGTTCTCTTTTTCCACAGACCCCGCGAGCGTACAGAAGGAGCAGGTCTCCTGCTGGCTGACATACACAAACGAAGAAACACATAAGATCATTCGGGAGAACATTGACCGTTCGCCGCTTTTTACCGGCGTGATCGAGGGAACCGGGCCCCGCTACTGCCCTTCCATCGAGGATAAGGTCGTGAAGTTCCCGGATAAGGACCGCCACCAGGTGTTCATCGAGCCCGAGGGCCTGTACACCACGGAAATGTATCTGGGCGGTATGTCCAGTTCCCTGCCCGAAGATGTGCAGTACGCGATGTACCGCACGGTTCCCGGTCTGGAGAACGTGAAGATCGTGCGCAACGCATACGCGATCGAATATGACTGCATTGACCCGCACCAGCTGAAGCACTCGCTGGAGTTTAAGGAGATCTCCGGTCTGTTTTCCGCCGGCCAGATCAACGGCAGTTCCGGCTACGAGGAGGCGGCCGGCCAGGGCATCATCGCGGGCATGAACGCCGCTCTCTTCTGTTTAGGGAAGGAGCCGGTGATCCTGGACCGTTCCCAGGCCTACATCGGCGTGCTGATCGACGATCTGGTCACGAAGGAGACTACCGAGCCTTACCGCATGATGACTTCGCGTGCGGAGTACCGCCTGGTGCTGCGTCAGGACAATGCGGACCTGCGTCTGCGTGCCATCGGCCACGACGCCGGACTGGTAAGCGATGAAGATTATAATAAAATGCTGGCGAAAAAGGAAAGCATTGACCGTGAGATCGCGCGTCTGAAGACGACGATCCTAGGGGGCAATGATACCGTACAGGCGTTTATGACCCGGCATGGCAGTACGCCGCTAAATAACGGCACGTCCCTGGCGGAGATGATGAAGCGTCCGGAACTGGACTACGAGATCCTGAAGGAACTGGACCCGGAGCGGCCTGAGCTTCCTGCGGATGTCGTGGAGCAGGTCTGCATCCAGATCAAATACGAAGGTTACATCGCGAAGCAGGAAAAGCAGATCGAAAGCTTTAAGCGGCTGGAAAACAAAAAACTGTCGCCGAACTTCGACTATTCGACTATCAAGGGACTTCGTAAGGAAGCCATTCAGAAACTGAATAAGATCAAACCTGCATCGATTGGCCAGGCCGGACGTATCTCCGGTGTGTCTCCGGCAGATATCGCGGTGCTTCTTGTGGCACTGAAATCCTGAACGAACGACCGGGTTTTATAGATCGATCCGAATTACGAAAAAGATTATCAGATAAATCCGAACTCTGAGAATGAGTACGAACGTTTTTAAATATATCCGGTTACGGAGAAAGGAGCAGATATGCAGGTCAATATGATGGGGCTGCGGCACAGACATTTCCCGCCGTTTAATATTAACCGTCCGAATGGCAGCGGTGATTATTTGCTGGTTTATACCTATACCGATGCAAGGATCATACTCGACGGTGTGGAGCAGCCGTTTCCGAAAAATACTTTGATCATATTTCCGAAGGGTGCGCCTCAGATCTACTACTCTCTTCCGGAAGGTTATGTGAATGACTACATTCACTTTTCGTTAGCCGAGGGCGAAGCGATCGACCGGCCGCCGTATAACCTTCCGCTGAACCGTTTGATCGCGTTTCCTGCCGAGCAGAAGGTCGATATGCTGATGCATCAGATCTTTTTCGAGGATATTTCGACCTCCCAGCATAAAAAACTGACCACAGACTATTTGCTGAAGGCGCTGCTGCTCTGTATATCCGATATAATTTCTGTAATTAATCAGGAACAGCACATAGCCGGTTACTATGCGGAACTGCAGGATCTTCGCTCGGAGATCTATTCGGATCCTTCCTATGACTGGACGGTCCCGCATCTGGCGCAGAAAGTCGGACTGAGCGTCTCCTACTTCCAAAAGCTGTATCATGACATGTTTGGAATATCATGCTATAACGATGTTATATTAAGCAAAATTAATTACGCGAAAACCCTGCTTGCTTCGACCAATTACAGTATACGAACGATTGCAACGAAATGTGGCTATGATAACGATGTGCATTTTATGCGGCAGTTTAAGCAGTGCACTTCCGAAACCCCTACGGGCTTTCGAAAACGTACGTTTCAGATCGAAAATTCGGAAAAAGACCAGGTGAATCCATGACCGATAACGAAAAATATATTAAAGAATACCTTTCTAAAGCGAATATAGATATAGACGACATTGCGGCCACTCGTTTTTTACAGTTTTATGAGCGTCTGGTAGAAAAAAATAAGGTTATGAACCTGACCGGCATTACTGAATTTGAAGAGGTTTTACAGAAGCATTTTCTGGATAGTGTATATGGTTTGGGTCAGTATATCGAGCCTGCTGAACGGATTTTGGATATGGGAACCGGCGCCGGCTTTCCCGGCATGCCTTTGAAGATCCTGTACCCGGAGAAAGAATTCGTGCTGATGGACTCGTTAAATAAACGTCTTCTGTTTTTGGAAGAAGTACGAGTAGCTTTAAACTTGGAGCTGCTCTCTTTCGTCCATGGCAGGGCTGAAGATCTGGGTCGCGATAAGTTGTACCGCGAGCGCTTTGATCTCGTTGTTTCCAGAGCAGTAGCCCGGCTTTCTGTTTTGTGTGAACTTTGCCTGCCTTTTGTAAGTGTCGGTGGTTACTTCATATCTTATAAGTCCGGAAACAGCGAAGAAGAAATTGGAGATGCCCAGCGTTCCATTTCCCTTCTGGGTGGTAAATTGACAGACGTTCGTAAGTTTACGCTTCCGGGTAGCGACATACAGCGCAGTCTGATCATTATTCGGAAAGAAAAAGAGACGAAGAAACAATATCCTAGAAAAGCCGGTGTACCTGCAAAATCACCACTTTAAACTATCAACGCATTAAATTGTTATATGTTCCATGTGGAACGTCAAATGACCGACGTTCCACGTGGAACTTTTTTGTTTGGACCTCATTTGAGTTTTAGCTTTATAGAACATAGGCCATGAAATACCTAATTACGCATCCGGACACCTTATCGAATGAGTGTATGGATGATTTAATTACATTACTGTCCTTCTGTTTGAGCTTGTTTGAGTTTGCAAAGTACTTTTGATTATGTTCCACGTGGAACATTGCGAAACGGATATCCCTTAATAATCTGGTAGTTAGATTAGCTTGCTTGTCATGATTGTATAAGGACAGTTGAGAGTAATATTCTCTCCAGAGCGGATACGAATTACAACAAAGATATATAAAAAGAATGTTCCACGTGGAACATCTAAAATTGAAATGTCATAGAAATCCGGTGCAGATTACGTGTTGATCGTTATGTAAGTGAGTAAAAGGAAAAATGAACTTTTGAGCGTTTGTACAATTATATGAATATATTAAGATGATGTTCCACGTGGAACATACAGGAACAGTATATTTTCTAAGTAAAACTCAGTCGTGTCATTCGGTTTGCTCTGATTTATGGATGCGTAGAACACGATCACATAGAGAGTTGACCGATGGAACCATATATCTATCGTGATATCCATGGCAATTTGCCTAGAATAATCACCTGAATTGATTATCGGTCATTCTAGAGGGTAATGTACTTATAAAGGTCTAAATATATGTTCCACGTGGAACATATACAAAAAGTGAAGGTGAATTCGATAACTGAATTCGAATTTTTAAGTGGAAATGATTTGCAGAGCATGTTATAATAGAAACTGAGGTATATAAACGACTCAAAAACACAAGATAATTCGAAAAACCACCGATTTTTGTGGAACTTCATCATTTTTGGAGATATTATGAGCAGAGTTATTGGAATTGCAAACCAAAAGGGCGGCGTAGGAAAGACCACAACAGCCATCAACTTAGCTGCCTGTCTTGCTGAAAAAGGGAAAAAAGTACTTTTGATCGATCTGGACCCGCAGGGCAATGCCACCAGCGGCTTCGGTTTAGAGCGCGGTCAGATCGAAAATACTGTATATCAGTTATTGATTTCCGATGATCTGAGTATTAAGGACTGTATTCAGAAGAATGTTCAGGAAAATGTCGACGTACTTCCATCGGATGTTAATCTGTCGGGTGCTGAGATCGAATTGATCGGAATTAAAAGGAAGGAATTCGTTCTAAAGAAGAAGCTGGAGCCGGTACGAGAGGATTACGATTTTGTGATCATTGACTGCCCGCCTTCCCTGAACATGCTTACGGTCAATGCGCTAACAACGGCGGACTCGGTTTTGGTGCCGATCCAGTGTGAATACTATGCTTTGGAAGGCTTGAGCCTTCTGTTGCATACCATTTCCCTGGTTAAAAAGCGCTTAAATGCTTCACTGGAAGTCGAAGGTGTAGTATTTACGATGTATGACTCCAGAACGAACCTGTCGCTGGAGGTCGTTGAAAATGTAAAAGATAATTTGAAGCAGAACGTATATAAGACCATTATTCCCAGAAACGTTCGTCTTGCAGAGGCTCCGAGCCACGGCCTTCCGATCAATAAGTATGATCCAAAGTCGGCCGGAGCAGAAGGATATCGTTCCCTGGCTCAGGAGGTCATTGACCGAAAGTTCTGATATATAAACGATTAAACAGATATTAAAAGGAGACTGTTATGGCGATCAAGAGAGGCGGACTCGGAAAGGGTCTGGATAGTTTGATTTCGATGGCCGATGATTTCGAGCCTGCACCAAAGAAAGAAGATAAGAAGAGTGCTTCTGAAAAACCGAAGGAAGTGATCAAAGAGGTCGTAAAAGAGGTCGTTAAGGAAGTTAAGGTCCACGAGCCACTGATGGTGAAGCTTCGTGAAATCGAGCCGAACCGCGACCAGCCACGTAAGGAGTTCGATGAGGAGAGCCTGGAGGAACTGAAGAATTCGATCTGCCAGTATGGCGTTCTGCAGCCGCTCGTAGTCGTTAAAAAAGGAAAGTATTATGAGATCGTTGCCGGTGAGCGTCGCTGGAGGGCGGCAAAACTCGCAGGATTAAAGGAAGTTCCGGTCATCGTTAAGGAACTGAATGAACGCGAGATCTCAGAAGTATCCTTGATAGAGAATATTCAGCGTAAGAACTTGAATCCGATCGACGAGGCCATGGCTTTTCGTCAGTTGATGGATAGCTACAACCTGAAACAGGAAGATGTTGCTGAGAAGGTCGGAAAGAGCCGTACCTATATTACAAACTCGACGCGTCTGCTCAAATTGCCTGAAAAAGTTCGAAACCTGGTAGCACAGGGCGAACTGTCCACCGGTCACGCAAAGGTCTTGCTGGCGGTAGATGACCCGGCTGTTTTGGAAAATCTTGCGCAGCAGATTCAGGATCGTAACTTAAGTGTGCGCGACACGGAAAAACTGGTTAAGATCGCATTGAATCCGCGCCAGATGAAGCTGCCCATTAAATTGGATTATGAAGAACATTTTGCCCTGCTTCAGGATAAACTGACGAACCGGATGGGAACAAAGGTCGAGATCAAACGGAAGAATAATAAGGCGGGTAAGATCGAGATCGCGTATTTCTCCAACGAGGAGTTGGAGCGGATCCTGGACATTATCGGCCTGACCGAGTAGGACCGCATAGAAACCTGAGAGGAAAGGAAGCAAATCATGGATTCCAAATTGTTTCATTTGGGATTTGATCCCATATTCCTGATTATCGTCATCGGTGTGTTTGCTGTGGCCGCCCTGGTGGTCGGGTTGATCGTTCTGTGGAAGAGCGTGAAGATCTGGAAGCGCTACGACCGTTTTATGCGCGGCCGTGACACCCAGTCGATGGAGGAAGTCATTCACCAGTTGCTCGCTAACGTTGAGATGTTGATGGATCGACAGGAAAATATCATTAAGTCGGTGGAAAAACTGACGAATGAGCACAACAATTCTTTTAAAAAGCACGCGCTCTTAAAGTACAACGCGTTTAAGGAAGTCGGGGGCAAGCTCAGTTTCTCGCTGGCCATGCTCACGGAGGATAACGACGGTTTCATTCTGACGTGTATGCACGCGAACGGACCGAGTTATACGTACTTAAAAGAGATCCTCGGAGGAGAGTCCTATGTCGGACTGTCCACCGAGGAGCAACAGGTACTGGATGAAGCGATCCATTTTGAAGCGCTGTAAGCTTTGCGGTTTACGGAGCCAGGATTGCCTTCATGTATTTTTCTACCACATGTAGAGGCGCCGGACCGATGTTTATGAAGGCATCGTGGATCTGGTACAGTTCCTTAGAACCCAGAAGATCCGACTGCTCTGTGATGATCCGTTCAACTTCAAGGGAACCAAAGGCGTAAGGCAGGTAGGTAAACGGCGCCGATGTCATGGCCAGGTAGATCTGCTGAAGCTGCTCCGCATCGGTGCCGGTCTTCAGATTGAAGTTGATCGCCATGTAATCCGTGTATTCCTTGTAGGTCCAGCCTTCGTAGTTGAGGCCCAGATCCACGAGCGCCAGCGCGTTCAGACTCATGCGGGAGTTGATATCCAGGAGTTTTTTGGTAGTGCTGTCGAGATCGTCGATCGCTTCAAAGGAGAGGTGTTCCACATAGGTGGCCCATCCTTCCGAATAGGGCAGGAAGGTCAGCAGGGAACGAATAGGGTACGGTTTCGTAGCTGCGTAGTAGGTTCCCTGCAGCATGTGCCCGGGGTAACCTTCGTGCGCCAGCGTTGTAAAGAGACCGTTGTTGCCGACGGATCCGTTGTTGATGTAGATCTTATTATTGTTCTTATAGTCGTCCAGCGCAGGGATAATGAAAAATGCAGGTGAGACGCTGCCTTCCATACCCTTGGGAACGTAATGGATCTTATAAGTGCATTCTCCCAGAGAGGGGAACCGGTCCGCATAAAAATCGATCAGGTGAGCCACGATGCCGGCCGGATCGGTCGAAGGCTGCTTATAAGACATGGCCTTGGATGCCGCGTCGGGGTTGAGCGAAGCCAGCGCCTGAAGCTTCGTGTGGAGAGAATTGTTGGCGCTTTCGATCGCCGCTTTGATCTTCCCTAAGGATTGGTCGGTGGCCAGATAGGACCGGCAGAAGGCTTCGATGTAGGCCTGCCCATCCGGCAGATTTACGGCGCCTCCGATGTCCTTGCAGGAGGAACGCATCCCGTCCAGGGCAGAAATCAGGCGGTCATAGGCCGGGAAGAAAGAGTTTTCCAGTGCAGATCTATGACGCTGTTTGTAGTCTGCGATGTCGGTTTCCGTAAGACCGTTGACGCTGCCCAGCATATCGGCAAACGTTTCATTCAGATAGAAGTCATCCACCTCGCTGTTCAGGATCGCCCGCGCCTGGTCGATCACGACATCGAGGGCTTCTTTACTCATGAAAATTCCGAGATCGGCTCGCTTTTGCTCGTAGGCGATGACTTCGTCGAAGAATGCGGGCAATGAGTTCATGAGGGTGAGATAGTCTTCCACATCCTGTACCCGCGTGAAGGTATACTCCGCGAAATAAATTGGTATCAGTGAATGCAGGCCGCTGGAGGTGGACAGAGGTTCCTGATAGTAGGCGTAGGGCGCCATATCCGCTTCGGCGAAGAGATAAAAATTCAGAATATCATAGACCAGCTGCTGTCTGCGGGACAGGTCGTTGTATGAGAATTCAGCCAGTTCTTTTCGTGCGATCTCGCTCGAGGCATCGGTGCCGACGGCGGTAAGCGCGCCAAAAAGGGAGTTCTGCTCGGTCACTCCATAGTCTTCCGGGCGTCGCATCATAAAGTGGATGTTCAGGAGGCCGGCGGTGCGGGCATTTTCCGTAAAGGATTTTTCGAGATAGGCGTCGAAGTCGGCGCGGACCTTTTTTTGCTGTTCGGTCGCGGCCGCTTCATCCTCGGTGAAATATTTCTGCGCCCGGGATTTCGCCAGTATATCCTGCGAGGTCTGCGTGGGCTGGGTCTGCGCCGAGGGAGAGGTCTCCTTTGGAGCGTCGGATTTGCCGCAGGCACAGAGGCCGGCGGTGAGCAGGATGCATAATAGAATAGACAAAATGCGCGCAAAGCACGTAGGGCGGATCCGATGTTTCATGAAAAAACCTCCGAAATATACAAGTGGTTATTTCGTTGAAGAAGTTCGACGGTCAGACCGGGCAGTTTCGAAAGACCGTTTCGGAAAAGGCGCGGCCGCCGCGAATATAAACTCTTATTTACATTATGATTATACCCGAGAAGCGGGATTTTAACAAGGGAGGAAGACCCATGGAGATCGAAAGAAAATTTCTGGTGGATCTGACGGGAATGGTTATCGGTGCGTATCCGTCAAATCTGTTGGAGCAGGGCTACCTGTCCGTGGATCCGGTGGTGAGGGTGCGCCGCGACGGCGATGCCTACTACCTGACCTATAAGAGCGGGCACGGTTTGGTGCGCGTAGAGGAAAACCTGCCGCTGACGAAGGAGAGCTATGAGCATCTGCTTAAAAAGGCGGACGGCTACGTGATCACGAAGCGGAGGTACCGCATTCCGGTCGATGCTTTTTTTGATTTGGACGCGAGTCAAAAGCCGGAAGACGAACTGCCGACGCAGGCCGATGCAGAGACTGCACAGGATGTGGGCCGAGCAGGGACGGAGGAAGACGGCGGGCACGAACCGGATGGAAAGACCGTAGAACTGGATGTGTTTGAAGGGGAGTTTGCGGGCATGATCGTGGCAGAGATCGAATTTCCCACGAAAGAGGCAGCGGAAGCGTTCGTGATGCCGAAGCGGTTTTATAAGGACGTGAGCTTTGACCCGAGATATATCAACAGCGAGATGAGCCGCAACGGCCGCACATCTTGACAAAAACAGGCCGCGGGGGTACAATTAAAGTTAAGGCATTTGCCGGATCATAAAGAAAGAAAATGAGTTTTCGGGCAGGGTTTGCAGGCCCGAAAGCGGAGCAGGAGGATACAGCACACATGGAGAAAAAGCCTTATTATATAACGACCGCCATTCCATACGCTTCGGGTAAGCCGCACATCGGCAACACGTATGAAGCGATTTTGGCGGACTGTATTGCCCGTTATAAAAGAAAGCAGGGCTATGAGGTGTTCTTCCAGACCGGTACCGATGAGCACGGTCTGAAGATCGAGGAGAAGGCGAAGGCACTGGGGATCACGCCGCAGGAATGCGCGAACCGCGCGACCGCATCGATCATGGGCATGTGGGACTTAGTCGGAACCTCCTATGATCGTTTCATCCGCACCACGGATGCGGATCATATGCTTCAGGTCCAGAAGATCTTTAAGAAGTTCTACGATCAGGGCGACATCTATAAGAGCTCCTATGAGGGCATGTATTGTACGCCGTGTGAAACGTTCTGGACGAAGTCACAGCTGGTGGACGGACGCTGCCCGGACTGCGGCCGTGAGGTGACGCAGGCGAAGGAAGAGGCATACTTCTTCAAGATGAGTAAATATGCGGACCGTCTGATCGAGCATATCAACACGCATCCGGAGTTCATCCAGCCCGAGTCCCGCAAGAACGAGATGATGAATAACTTCCTGCTGCCGGGTCTGCAGGATCTGTGCGTAACACGTTCCACCTTTACCTGGGGTGTTCCGGTGGATTTCGATCCGCGCCACGTGGTTTATGTATGGCTGGACGCGCTCGTAAACTATATCACCGGCCTCGGCTATGATGTGGACGGAAACCACGGTGAGAATTTTAAGAAGTTCTGGCCGGCGGATCTGCACCTGATCGGTAAGGACATCCTGCGTTTCCACACCATTTACTGGCCCATCTTCCTGATGGCGCTGGATATCCCGCTTCCGAAGCAAGTATTCGGTCATCCTTGGCTGCTGCAGGGCGGCGAGAAGATGAGTAAGAGTAAGGGCAATGTCATCTATGCGGATGACCTGGCGAAACTCTTCGGCGTGGATGCGGTGCGTTTCTTCGTTCTGCACGAGATGCCGTTCGAGAGCGACGGCGTGATCACCTGGGAACTCATGGTGGAGCGCTTCAACTCTGAACTGGCGAATACGCTCGGAAACCTGGTAAACCGCACCATTTCCATGAGCAACAAATATTTCGGCGGCGTTCTGGAGAACTGGAACGTGAACGAGCCGGTGGACGACGACCTGAAGGCCGTGGTCCTGGCGGCGCGCGCAAAGGTCGAAGAGAAGATGGAGAAGCTTCGCGTGGCCGACGCCATCTCCGAGATCTTCAACATCTTCCACCGCTGCAACAAATATATCGATGAGACAGAGCCGTGGGTTCTGGCGAAGGACGAAAACAAGGCAGACCGTCTGGCGACTGTGCTGTACAACCTGGCGGAAAGCATCATGATCGGCGCTTCCCTTCTGGAAAGCTTTATGCCGGAGACCGCGAAGCGGATCTCGGAGCAGTTCGGCGAGCCGCTCAGAGAGTTTGACGACCTGACCAGCTTCGGTCTTCTGGACAATGGACGCAAGGTGACCGAGAAACCGGAGATCCTGTTTGCACGTGCGGACGTGAAGGAGATCATGGTTGAGGTCGAGAAGATCCGTGCGGCGCAGAAGGCGGAGTACGAGAAGGAGCAGGCAGCGCTCGGAATAGCTCCCGAGGCACCCGCAGAGGCGGAGAGCGTGATCGATGTGGCCCGCAAGGACGAGATCACATACGACGATTTCGCGAAGCTGCAGTTCCAGGTCGGCGAGATCATTGAGTGTGCAGAGGTTCCGAAGTCTAAGAAGCTGCTGTGCTCGAAGGTGAAGATCGGCAGCGAGGTGAAGCAGATCGTTTCCGGCATCAAGCAGCACTACAGTGCGCAGGAGATGGTTGGAAAGAAAGTCATGGTTCTCGTGAACCTGAAGCCGGCGACGTTAGCGGGCGTGGTTTCCGAGGGTATGCTGCTCTGCGCAGAGGACGATAAGGGCGAACTGAGCCTGATGGTGCCGGAGAAAAAGATGCCGGCAGGAGCGGAGATCTGCTGATATGATTTTTGATACACACGCACATTATGATGATCCGGCGTTTGACGAGGACCGCGACGAACTTTTGGGCGGCGGTCTGGCAGCGGGCGGAGTCGGTACGGTGGTAAACATCGGCACGGACTTAAAGACGCTGCATAAAACGATCGAACTGACCGAGCGCTACCCGTACATCTACGGGGCGCTGGGAATTCATCCGGACTGTGTGGACGGACTTAATGAGGAGCATTTGCCGATTCTGCGGCAAATGCTCCTTGAGCATAAGAAGATGGTGGCCATCGGTGAGATCGGTCTGGACTATCACGGCGACTATGAGCGGGACATCCCACTGCAAAAGCAGTGGTTCACGTGGCAGCTAAAACTGGCGCGGGAACTGAAACTGCCGGTGGTGATCCACAGCCGGGACGCGGCGGCGGACACGATGGAGATCCTGAAGGCGCAGGATGCGGGCAGCATCGGCGGCGTCATGCACTGCTATTCCTACAGCGTAGAGATTGCGCGGGAAGTGGTGAAGATGGGGCTCTACATCGGGATCGGCGGCGTGCTGACGTTTAAGAACGGACGCAAGCTGAAGGAGGTCGCGGCGGAGACGCCCATCGAGCGGATCCTGCTGGAGACAGATTGCCCCTATCTGGCACCGACTCCGTACCGCGGGCAGCGCAACGACAGCCGGAACATTGCCCTGGTGGCGGAGGAACTGGCCCGGATCAAGGGTATCACGCCGGAGGAAGTGCTCCGTATCACGGAGGAGAACGCGCGGCGGTTTTACAAACTGTGAAGGTGA
>ONPC01000051.1 GCA_900319565.1 uncultured Eubacteriales bacterium
CTCCGGTGACCTGTGCTTTGCAGCTCACATCACCGCTGGATGCCTTTATCGTCATATCGCCGAACGTGAAGTTCTCGGGAATAACGACGTCGCCGCTACCGGTCTCGAGGGTCAGGCTCTCGTATACATTCTTCGGAAGATAGATCGTTACCTTAGCGCTGCTGAAAGTGATGTGCGGGATGAAGATATTCGCCGTCCAGTGCCAGTCTTCTTTATGCACCAAAACCTTCAGTGTATCATTCTCCACGCGGATGTCGTGGGGCGCATCCTTATATACCGGGTAGGTAACGCGGGTGGTTCCGTCCTCGGATACGGCGAATATGACATCTTCGTCCGAGTCTACGGAGATCTTGGAGAAACTGCCCTCGGGCTTGGTTTCCTCCATTTCATATTTGACGGTCTCGAACTTCTTGAAGTCGAAACCCATCACGGCAAATGCGGTAAATGAAAGTGCTAAACCGCTGACTATAAATACGATCGCAATGATAAGCGATGTCTTTTTACCTTTACTCATATCAGTCCCTCTTTCCGACGATCACTCTTTTCAGTCCCGTCATCATTTTTTTGATCATGATCGATGCTGCCTTACCTAATACCATAGTCAAGTGGAAGAACAGGATCGCCAACCCGATGAATGTCAGTGCAAAGCCAATGTAACACAGGCCCTGCATCACCGAACCGGTCACGATCTGGTATGGTGCATATAGGATGCATGCGACCGAACTGATCGAGAATGCCAGCACACAGGAAAATGTGGCGATTGCGATGGAGAATACCGTAATGTAAGCAGAAAAGATGAGGGCGACCGCCGCGATCGCGAGTCCGAACAGCGCCGGAGCGAACAACACAAGGAGTACCATCTCCCAAACGTGAAGGTTTCTCTTCGGCTTGATCTTCGTCGCTACGATCTTCGTCAGGGGTACCTCTCCCAGGATGCTTGCCGCAGCCTCATCAGGCGTTCCAATCGCGGCAACCGCTTCCGCTTCGCTCATTCCGTCTTCGATATGATCATCGATCATCTCCGCGAAATAATCCAGCGAACGTTGCACATCCTCCGCCGGCAGACCGTACAGCCGGCTGCGCACAGCTGTAAGAAATTCAAACTTAGTCATGTCAATCAATCCTCCCTGACAATAAATGTATAAATCGAGACGATCTCGCCCCATTCTTCTTTAAACTCTTCAATGCGGGCCAGCCCCGCCGGAGTGATTCGATAATACTTTCGAAGCCTTCCGTTATGCTCCGCACTCCACACCGTAAGCAACTGCGCTGTCTCGAGCCTGCGCAGGATCGGATACAGTGTCGACTCGGATAGTTCCACATAAGGCTTCAGGTCCTTGATGATCTGGTAGCCATACGAATCTTCATTCTTGATCGCGGCCAGTACACATACATCAAGCAGTCCTCGTTTTAACTGGATGTCCATAGAAAATACCTCCTTACGCGACATACTATACCACGCATAGTATACCGTGTCAAGAGGTATTTCCTTAAAAAATCCTTAAATCTTGGATTTTTTTTGGGGGGGAGCTAACATTCTTTCTCATTTCATCCCCTTTGTTAGCCGCCATCTCCAGCCGACCACCGTAATCATGTTTTCCTAATCATTTGGTTGCCTTTTCCCTTCTCCCAATCCTCTCTTCCACCCCTCCAGACCACCAAAAGCTTGCTTTCCTCTCCCCACCCCATAAAAACAGGCCGACGTAAGCGGCGTACGCCGCCTTACATCGACCTTGATCACCAAGTACCACGACAAAAAGGCCCTGTCCAGGCTGCGAAGCACCGCCGTAGGCGGCTCGGCCTTGACAGGGTCTCTCTGTCGTGGTACCACTACTTTGGCTTATGAAATTCTATCAAATGTGTCAATTAGAACCGTCCCCACTGTCACATTATCTCTCGCCGAGCACTTCGCTAAGCGCCCGTACCAGAGCTTCGTTTTCCTCGTCGGTCTTGATGGACAGACGTACGAAATCCTCGTGATCCAGTCCCTCCTTCGACGAGAGATCCTTGATCAAAATGTTGTATTTGTTCAGAAGCACATCGGCCAGGCGTCGTGACGACATCACACCGGTGATGCGCGCCATGATGTAATTCGCCTGCGAGGGGTAGACCTGCAGGTTCGCCACGCGTGCCAGCATCTCCATGTAGCGAACGCGTACTTCCTTAAACCGAACCATGGCCTCCTCGTAGTCTGCCTTATACTTCTCGATGATCTGCATATAATATTCAGCGAACGAATTGATGTTCCAGATGGCGATGTCCTTCTTCATCCAGGCAATCAGTTTGCGGTTACCGCTCGCGAGCACGCCGAGGCGCAGGCCTGCGACACCGAAGGACTTCGAGATACTCTTGATCACGACGATGTTCGGATATTCATCCAGGATCTCGGGAACCAGCAGCGTGCGCGACATATGCTCGTCATAGTAGCTCTGCCCCGGCACTCCGGTCTTCGCGAAATCGATGAAGCTTTCGTCCACGATGAGCATCATGTCACGCTCACGCATCCATGCGGCCAGACGCAGGATATCGTCTCTCGGGATCAGGTGGCCGGTCGGGTTATCCGGGTTCACGAGGGCAATGCTCTTCACCGGATGCTCCTCATAGAAGTCCATCAGATCATCGACCGTATATTTGAAGTCTTTTTCTTTCACAAAGAAGGGGATCATGTCCCCGGACGCGCGCCGGTGCGCGTATTCCTCGAAGGTCGGGTAGGCCATGCCCATCTTCCCTTCCATCTGCTCCATCAGCGATTTGATCAGCTCCGCGCTGCCATTGCCCACGCAGATCTGCTCCGGCAGCACCTCAAAATACTTCGCGGCGAGGGTCGCATTGACCGCCTGGCCCGAAGGGTACTCTCGGATCAGCACGTCGAAATGAGACTTCATCTCGTTAAGGAAGCGCTCATTCGGGAAGTACGGATTTACCAGGTAGCAGAAGTCGTACAGACCGTGATAGCGCCAGTATCCGCCGTAACGGGACAGGTATTTGCGCAGGCGCTCCTCGCCTTCGGCGAAGATCGACTCGGCGATGTCGATATCCTGGATGTCGTTGATCTCATACCAGCGTTCGGCCTTTAGAAGCAGCGTGTCGATGACCGGACGGCCGGGAAAATCCACTACCTTCAGCACCGACTCGTACGTTGCCTCATCGGAAAATGCCGCAACGTGCGCCGCAAGAAACGGCAGATAGGTCGTATTCATGAACTCCCGGGAGAAACGGTACATGCTCACCGTCTTATAATACGAAGCATAGGCATCCGGACGGAAGGTCTCGGCATTCACGAACTCCTCGATGCGTCCGTTTGCATCGAGCGTCACCAAAACGCCGTCCATCCAGGGCTCGGGCTGTGCCACAAAAGTCACGCAAGGTTTATCCTGCGAAAGCAGGCGTGTAAGCACTGCATCCTCAAACAGGATGTCGGACTCCAGGACCACCGAGTCATCCTGTGCCAGACGGTCTGCCGCCAGGCTCAGGGAGTACAGGTTGTTCGTCGTCTCGTAGCGGTCGTTGTCGATAAACTCGATCGGCGTCTTCACGTTAAGACCCGCCACGAACTCTTTTAATTTCTCTTTTTGATATCCGCACACGATGCAGATGCGCTTAAGATCCTTGGTATCCAAAAGCGTCAGCGCCCGTTCGATCAGAGTCACGCCGCCGACCGAAACCATACATTTCGTCTTATCCGCGGTATGTTTCTTCAAACGTCTGCCCATGCCGGCAGCAAGTAAGATCGCTTGCATAAACTATCCTCATTTCTCTTCTTTTCTTCCGGTTCCGTCGCCGAAATCCAGAATATACGGATAATGCGTCTTCCGTTTTTCCTCCGGCGGAAGCTGCATATAGGTGTCCCCGTAGAAGCCGTGGAGCATCTTCTCCATCTCCTTCGGGAAACGAAGCTTCACATTTTCGAACTTCCAGCGCTTCGTCGGGAAAGTGTCCTCTTTGTAAAGCGTATTCCAGTGCGGGTTCGTATCGCAGGGATAGCCGAACCGCTTCGTCTTCTTATAGTTATATTTCGTCAGGTTCTTCTTGCAGTGCTTATACAGCCACTGCGGGGAGATCCGGCACAAAACCATGGCGTCGTGGATCGCGGCGCAGGCCGCCCAGATCAGTTTCGCCTTCAGCCCGCTCTGGTATAAAACCGGCCGGCGAATGCTGCGCAGAATGATCAGTTTACTCCAGAACCAGGCCGTCCAGACCTGCTTCTGATAGGCGAGCTTTCCGTCTGCCAGATTATCGAATGCGTACAGATCGAGGAAAATGCCCAGCGGGCAGTCCACATCCATGAACGCGCGCTCCACGAACCGCGTGCCGCGAATGCACAGCCGGGTCGATGTCAGCGGAAATTTCGGGTCATGCTCGATGTTGAGCACGTAGTATTTGTCGCCCATCTCTGCCTCCACGATGCGGATGAACTTCTCGAAGTCCGCACGTGGCAGGCCGATGTCGATATCGTCGTCCCACGGGATGAATCCGCCGTGGCGGATGGCGCCGATGCCGGTTCCGGCCAGCGCAAAGTAATGCAGGTGATTTTTCTCGCAGATGGTCATGAAATCCACCAGGATCTCCAGTTCCATCTTATGGATGCGGTCCAGTTCCGCCTGCTCATAAAATCTGGGTTCGTCCATATTTACTCCTTGTAACCGTTTCTGACCCATGCGACCGCATGCTTATAGTCGTTCATGGTGTCCACTTCCTTCGTGCGGATCTCGATCATCTCCAGAGGGAGCAACGGAGTCAGCATGTCGCAGACATGGCGATCGCCCGGAGTCAGTCGCTCGGTGCGAACCTGTGCCAGACCGGTCCACTCATAGTCGCCCTCCTCGCGGGAGAAACCGACGCCGTAGATCTTTCCGTCCTCACCTTTTCTCGTGATCATGCGCATGGGATTGTCCGTGCTGATCACTCCGCCGCAGGCACACTCGATGTCGCTCTCCAGCACGCGCCGCAGGTCATCCGGATGCACCAGCAGGTCACCGTCTAAGGAAACGACCATTTCGCGCGCAAACGGCAGTGCCAGCGAAAAACTTCCGCCGGTTCCGGTATTCTTATAGTTGTGATTGAAAACGAACAAAATGTCTTTGCGGAACGAATTGACCATCTCGATGACACGTTCCATCTGATATCCGACCACGATGCGAATGTCATCGTAGTCCTTCAAAAGCTCCAGCTGGCGTATGATCAGCGGCTTTCCGTCGATATCGATCAGCGCCTTTGTGGTGCCGATGCCGAGCCGCGTGCCCATGCCGGCACAGCTTATAACAATCGTCTTAGGAATTGACATAATTTCTCCTCCGTGTATACCGCGTGGGTCGCGTTATTCAGTACCGACGGCGCGATCTCGCGCACGCCGCCGAAGCCGATGCCGACATCCGCCGCGCCGACCATCTCGGCGTCATTGTTTCCGTCGCCGATGGCCGCGAATGGCCGGGGCAGGGCCGTGATCGCCTTCCCTTTATCGATGACTTCGTCGACCGACACGATCTTGTCGTCCACGACCGTTGCGTGCGAGCAAAGCACGTGGTCCGGTGAAAGCCCCATCCGCTCCATCAGGTCGCAGATCCAGACATCCAGGTTGCCGGTCACGATGTAGCAGCGATCCGCATGTTCGCGGATAAATGAAACCATCTCTTCATGGACCGGAACGCGGGCAATGATCTCCCGCACCGTGGATACCGGCACCTGAAGCAGAATGTTGACGCGGGAACGGAAACTCTCCTCAAACGGAAGTTCGCCCGCCATGGTCCGCTCGGTGATCCGGCGCATTTTTTCGCCCATCTCATCCTGCGGCAGAGCTTTCGCGATCTCAGGCAGGATCTCCACCTTCGTCACGGTCGCATCCAGGTCAAAACAAAAAATATACTCACTCACCTTTGATATACTCCATCCATGCTTTTATCGTTTTTTCATAGCCCTGGTCCGCCGGCTCGTAGAAAACCGTGCCTAAGACCTCGTCGGGCAGGTATTGCTGTTTCACATAATGATTTGGGAAATCATGGGCGTATTTGTACTCCAGCCCATGCCCCAGTTTCTTCGCGCCTTTGTAATGCGCGTCCTGCAGGTGCGGCGGGATCGGCGCCTGCGGGTGCGTCTGCACGTAGTCCATGGCGCTCCCGATCGCATTGACCGCGGCGTTGGACTTCGGTGCCGTTGCAACATAGGCGGCGGCCTGCGCCAGGATGATCTGGGACTCCGGCATGCCGATGCGCTCGACAGCCTGCGATGCGGCGACGGCCACCTGCAAGGCTTGCGGGTCCGCATTGCCCACGTCCTCAGCGGCGCAGATCATGATACGGCGGGCGATGAATTTCACATCCTCACCGGAGTAAAGCATCCGCGCCAGATAGTAGATCGCGGCGTCCGGATCGGAGCCTCGCATGCTCTTGATGAACGCGCTGATCGTATCGTAATGGTTATCGCCGTCCTTATCGTAGCGGACCGCGCGCTTCTGCACGCAGCTCTCCATCACGGGCAGCGTCAGGCGGATCTTACCGTCTGCATCGGGTGCCGTGGACAGAACGGCCAGCTCGATGGCATTTAAAGCCCGGCGGGCGTCGCCCCCCGCGATATCCGACAGAAAGTGCACTGCTTCGGGCGTGATCTCGGCGTTGTAGCTGCCCATGCCCTTCTCTTTATCGGTGACCGCGCGGTTTATGAGAACTTCGATGTCCTCCCGCGACAGGGGCTTGAGTTCGAAGATCATGGAGCGTGAAAGAAGCGCTCCGTTCACCTCGAAAAACGGGTTCTCCGTGGTCGCGCCGATCAGCACGACCGTTCCGTCCTCCACGAACGGAAGCAGATAATCCTGCTGTCCTTTGTTGAAGCGGTGAATCTCGTCTATAAAAAGGATAGTCCTACGGCCATACATGCCGTAGGTTTCCTTCGCCTGTGTAGTTATGTCCTCCATGTCCTTTTTTCCGGCCACGGTGGCGTTCAGCTGTGTGAACTGTGCTTTTGTTGTGCCTGCGATCACGCGGGCCAGTGTCGTCTTTCCGGTTCCCGGAGGACCGTAAAAGATGACGGAACTGAGTTTGTCGGTCGTAATGGCGCGGTAGAGCAAAGTCCCCTTTCCGAGGATGTGCTGCTGTCCGACCACTTCATCGAGCGTGGTCGGCCGCATTCGCGACGCTAGCGGTGCCTCCTGCTTCATGGAGGTCTCCCGCATATAATCAAACAGATCCATAGGATCCTCCTTTATACCTTTGAAGCATCGCTCGCGGTTTTAAGCGCCGGCAGATCCTCGGCATACCGGACCTCCCCGGCCGGGGCCTCCCACATGGAAACCTCCGAACTTTCCGCCTCCGTTTGCTTCTTTTTATGAACATCCGGCACCAAAACACAAAGGAACAGGATCAGGATGACGATCACGATCAGGCAGAGCGTCGTCATGACGGCATCCAAAGATGCGCGAAATGAGATCTTATGGAGCGGACGATCCTCATAGGAGATCTTATCCGAAAGCTCCCGGATCTGCTTTCCGTGCTTCGCTGCCGGGTCTTCCGCTTTATTCGGTGTACTCAAGCGGCGCTGGCGCTCTCTTTTTTCCTGCCGAAGCTGCTGTTCGGTCTTCTCTTTGATCTTCATCGCAAATATCTGTTCCCTCGGGTCATATTAATCCATTGTAGTACCCGTAATGAGCCACGGGCTCGGCTCCGTCTGGAACACACCATCGGAACCCAGTTTGGAAACCGTGATCTGGCGAACTTCCATATCGCGGATCCCCTGACGTTCGAAAATGCCTTTAATCTGGGACAGAATGCCCAGGTCCAATGTATAGATGACAAACTGCTGTTTCGGCTGCTTACGAAGCAGGCGCTCAAGGTCGCGCTCGAGGTATTTCGTTGCAACGATAAAGGACAGACGCGGCATGGGCAGCGGTGCCAGTTTATCTTCGTCAAAGCCTCTGACGATCTCGATGTTGTGCAGTTTGAACTTCTCTACGTTTTCCTCCATGGAATGGAAAGAACCGTCGTCGCACTCAATGGCGATCATGGTGCCTTCCTGCGCAGCCATAGCCGCCTCGATGGCGATCGTCTCCGCGCTGACGAAATACATGATATCATGCATGTCGACTGCAAGCAAGCTCATGATGACCGCACGGATCTCATTGCCCACATAGCGAATGGGACCGCGCGCGAAAACCTCGTTTTTGATACCGAAACGCAGGGACTCGCGGGTCTTCTCATTCATGATGAAAACGACCATCGGCTCGGTGATCTTCGTGTCCATGAGCTGGGACGCGGTCGTCTTCAGGATCTCGCCACCGGGCGTGAGGCCTTTAGCGTACCAAAGGTCGTACTCTCCGAGGCCGGCCTCCCAGATCTCGTAGAACAGATCGGGCTTCGTCTCATTGGCAAATATGATCACGCGTTTATGCGTCTCGATCGTAGATACAACGTTGCGGACCTTACCGCACAGATTGAGGAGTTTGATCTTCTCAGGACTGACATTCATCAGATCCGAAAAAACTCCGACCCATGTAAGCATTTGATCGTAACTGTATTCTGCCATAAATGATCCCTCCTATATCTCAACTACCGCGCAGCAGTTCGGGTAATCCACATCGATGCTGCGTCCGTTCATGACCATATACTTCTTATCTTCGATCACATGGAAGCAGGTCACGGAATTCGACACATGGTTCAAACTCAACAGATACTGCTCACCGGGGAGCATAACGACCCGCTTCGGAAAATCTCCGCTGACCGGGAGCACGAAACGCTGGTACAACAGGCCGTTCTCATCGTTACGATCGAACAGGGCGATCGTGTTGGCTCCGGCATTGGCCGCGATGACATAGCGACCGCTGGGCGGGATCTCGAGAGCACACGCCACAGAGAAACTGCTGCCCTTCTTAGGCTGCGTCGAAACGAGCTGCTTAAAGCCGATCACCGGACGCTGGCCGCCGTCCGCATAGTCATAAACCGCTATGTAGGATTTCTTCTCGGACATGATGTAGAGATGCCGTCCGTCCGGGGAGAATTCCATCTTACGCGGGTGCGAGTCGAGCTCGCAACGCACTACATCCGCAAAAGACAGCGTGCCGTCCCGCGGATCCAGGCGGAAGATCTTGATATGATCCAGTGCCTGCACGACCGCACAGACATAGTTTTCATCCGGGGAGAACTTAACGCAGGTGATGTGCGGGTTGAAGTTACCCTCTACCACGCTGCCGTAGCCCTGCTCAAAGTAGGAGTCCGTCACCGGCCCCACGCTTCCGTCCTCTTCGATCTTCACTACAGTCAGTTTACTGTCGTGGTAACCTGCCACGATCAGAAAATGATTCTTCGAATCCACATCGATGCTGCAGCCGCGCATGCCGCGGATGCTTCCTGTATTCAGCGGGCGCAGGTTTCCGTCCTTCTCGACCGCAAATGCGGCAACGCCTTCGTCCACAACTGCATATACAAACTTTCCGTCTTTCGATGCACAGATCGCCGAACAGTTGTGCACCTCCACGTCGCCTTTTTGCGTAAGAATACCCTTCTCGGCGTCTACATCAAACACAGCGATTCCCTTGCTCTTCCCGTAGTTTGTGTAGGATCCGATGTAGGCCACATATTTCTTATCCATCCAAACTCCTCCGTTTCTGTTCCATTCCGATGACACGACCTCCCATAGGCATCTGAGCCGGGCTCTGTTCATGCCGGCCGGCGACCGCCGCGTCTTTTGTATTATCATACCACGAAAACGTGTATTTGTCCATACGAATAAAAAAAGCCGGCGGGGTTTAGCCCGCCGACAAACACTTAATCATTATTCTTTTTCTTGCGTCTTGCACCTGCCACCCAGGTCACTCCTGCCGAGATCACAACCGCACATCCGAACAAAAGGAAAATGGATGTCTCGTTTTTCCGGGCTTTGATCGTATCAAAGCCATAATACGAGTCAGAGGTTGCACAATCCTCGCTGGCTAAAAATCCCGGAAGGATCTTTCCTAAGAATCCGCTATTCGAACGCAGAAAAAAAGAGGACGTAAAAACAGGCTCCTTTGCCAAAACGACGGCCAGCACATCACCGCCCAGTTCCGGTATATTTCTCTTTCTGGAAATAATATCGACTCTCATATCCGAGCCGTCGTCTTTGGTATAATAAACCGCACCCTCTTCTGTTGCTATCTCCTCCGCCTTCTTTATATACTTTTCTTTTTCTTCTACATGAAACAGATCTTCCGAATTATATATATTCAGGCCGATTATATGTATTTCGAGCGGCTCCAATGTCTTTTCCGTATCGTAATGTATAACGCCTCCTCTCGGAGCATCTTCCTTTAAAGTAGACGATATACGAACCATGGTATCCGAATTCGGAACGTTCCTCTTGATCTTTTCTACGACCTTGGTAGTGTTTTCAGAGATTCCCTCCGAAGCAAAATCATCCGCTGCCGTGTAACTCCTTGATTCGACAAACCAAACCTCTTCCGGAATGATCTTATTCCCGTCTAAATAGAAGGAATGAAGGATGGGATAGTATTGTTTCATCTCCATCGATACGCCCGGATACGTCATGTCTGCGGTATAGACTGCCTTCTTCTGATACTCCTGATGCTTTGCCAATATCTCCGGATCATCCAAATGCAACATGAACAGCATGCGGGGATACGAAATACTTTCTTCTCCCGGGAGATCCGAAACATTCTGCCAAGCATTAACAGCAAAGAATAACCGTAATTCATCCTCTTTCCACGGGAATGTTCCATCCGGCAGTTTCACAAAAACATCCGAAGAAGATAAAATATATCCGGCAAAGAGCCCGTATTGGCTGGCATAAAAAGTTTCCTTTTTCTCCTGGTCCGTTAATTCCCGGCCGAAAAGAAGTTTTTGAACATTTTTATAGACCTCCCTTTCCTCGGGATCTTCCGGATTCGCATCCATGTACCTATGCACCGTTTCCGGTTCCGCTATTTCCGGATACAGTATTTTAAACGGATAACGTTCGTATTGTCCGGTCGTACCCATACCGTCGTAATACTCTTTTTCAGCATTCCGATACGCCAGATAGGTCACTCCCACCACCGCTACTGTAAGCACGGCCAATGTGATCAAAAACACAAAGATCAGTTTCACTTCGCCGCGGTTATTCGCCAAACATTTTCTCATGATATAACCTCCTGATATCTACACATTCTTCCGATTCTCGAAATCTTCAATACTGACATTTGCAGTTTATCATATGCGGATTCTACCGTCAATCGATTTGAAAAAACATCATAAAAAAGCAATAAAGTGTAAAGATTCCGTAAAAAACGAGCCGTTGGCAACGCCCCAACGGCTCGTTTATTCACACTTCTCATGCGCCTCATATATGTAAGAAAACAGCGACACATTTACTTAAACAGTTTCCCCAAAAGCCCCGTTACGGCGCTCAGCGGGTTAGAGGACTCGGCTTTCTTTCCGGAAGCAGGCTTTTTACCGGAGCTCGCAGGCTTTTTCGCCGAAGAAGACGGCTTCTTTCCGGACGACGCGGGTTTCTTTCCGGAGCCGGAAGGTTTCTTCCCCGATCCGGACGGCTTTTCGTCCTTATCCTCTTTCGAGGTATTTGTGGAAATGAGACCCATCAGGCCGGAGGTCAGTTTTCCGAGATCGACCGCTCCCAAAAGCGAGGTGAGCATGCCCAGGTTTAAGCCTCCTGCGCCGCCCGAGTTTCCGGAATTCCCGGAACTACTTGAGCTGCCTGAATTTCCCGAACCACCGCCCAGCGCGCCCAGCAGCATCGGCGCTGCCGCGCCCAGGATGTTGGACGTGGTATTCTGGCTGACGCCGCTGGCCTGTGCGACCTGCTGCGTCGTGGTCTGGTTTCCGTTCGCCAGAAGCATCGGCAGGGCGGACGTGAGCACGCTGGTCACGTCCTTCTTCGAAGCCTTCGTTTTTTTGCTGACCTGCTTCACGGTGTCATCGGTGATAAGTCCGGATAATAATGCTGAAAGATCCATAACGATACATCTCCTTTTTCTGATCTAATGCTTTTATCGTGGCTTTCCGGTGCTTCCGAAAAGTCACATTTTATAAATGTTGATATAACAATCCTCGATGGGATCCCACATCGGGCCGGTCGTGTGCTCCAAGATATTTCTGTCAATGTGGCTCGACCAAATATAGGACACGAAGCCGCCGCGCAGTTCGGAGTCGATGAACCCGGTGCGCCGCCATTCATTGCCCCAGTTGATCGAAATGAACAGGGTGCCGGTCTGCTCCGCCAGTTTACACAAACGGTTCAGGCCTTCCTCCGGGAGCTTCTCGTCGCCCCGCATGACCGGAACCACTTCGTTGCCTACCTCCTTCATCTCGGTTTGGGTCAGCTGGAACGTCCGCAGGTCGTACTCACGCGCCTTTTCGCCGTAGTCCAGCTGCTCATCCGAGAAGAGCAGGATCGACGTGCGGCCGGGCCCGATAAACGGGGAAATGCTCAGGCGCCCGCTCTGCCAGCGTACCAGATTCTTTCGTACCGGAAACTCCTGCAGGAGCACCGCCTCACCGGGCCGGTCCATTGCGTAGTACTGCAGCTTCAGGCCGGTGTTATCCGGTCCGCCGTCCTCATCCGGCGTCTTTTCTACCAGAGCGACCACAGCGCGGTAACCGGGGTTCTGTGCGTCATTGCCCGGAAACTCTTTGAAGATCCCGTAGCCCAGCACGCCGGCGGGGACATCGTTCACTCCCTGGGAAAAACTCCCCGGTTCCAGATACACGTATTCGGCACGCCCGAGAAGATCGCCGGTTTTCACGTTCCGCCGGCTCTCGCCGTACTTTGCTACGACCTCTGTTTCGATGTACTGCTCGAGCGCTTCGGCAATGTTCGGGAATATCTTTTCGCCCGCTTCGACGAACAGTTCCCGTATCTCGTTGATCGCGGCGCCCAAGCCGTCCGGCCGCGCTATGTAACCGGATGCTTTGATGCTGCGTCCCTTACCGTTTCGAAACGAAAACGAGAACGAGTCGCCGTCCATCGCGCCTTCCACGCGTGTATTAAATCCGTCCCAGGAGTCACCGTCGTATCGGTCAATGATCGCGGTCACGCGATCGAAGAACGCGTCATCTACTTCAAACGTCTTCGCATTCTCCCGCTTCACGCCGGTCAGCCGCATGGATGCCGTGAGTTTTCCTTCTGCCTCCGTGATCATCAGATCACAGCCGGACAGGTACGCCATTCCACTCGTTGAATATGAAAAATAACGGGCGTTCGGATCGGTGATCGACGGGTTCATACCCATCATACCCATTCCGATAAAACCGGTCGCAGGTTTGCTTGCAGGCGCCGGCGCGGATTCCTCAGTATACAGTTTCGCTCCGCACTCTGGGCAGAACTTAACCCCACCATCCAACTTATATCCACAGTCCGGGCAATACCTATACTGCATCTTCGCGTCTCCTTTATCATTTATGTAGTTTCATTATCCTTCGAACCCCTGAAAAAGTCAATAAATTTTACTGTTTTTCGTTGAAATAACACTAAATATGCTATATAATGGATGTATGAGTAAAAGAGGGCGGAGATCCGCCGATGCTCGGAATTAAAAAATCACATGAAGGAGTGTAATCGTATGGCCGAGAAAAAAGAGACCGAAAGTGCTGAAAAGACCACTACAGCAAAGAAAACCACTGCTAAGTCTTCCGGCGCTAAAGCTTCCACTGCAAAGGCTGCTGCCGATAAAGCAGAGAAAGTAGTTGAAAAAGCTTCCGAGAAAGCGGAAGCAGTTGCCGAAAAGGCAGAAGAGACCGTGAAGAAAACGGCTGCAAAAGCTGCCGAAGAGAAACCTGCTGCGAAAGCATCTTCCGCGAAGTCTTCCAAGACACCGGAGAAACCTTACAGCACTGCCGGAGCCATGGAACGCCGAATCGGCGCCATCATTTGCTGGGTGCTCGCGATCGTATGTGAGATCTTCGCGATCTGCCTCTACACCGGTAAACTCGAGATCACATTCATGAAAACCACCATTGCATTGGTCATCCTGATCGTAGTCGACCTGATCCTCGTGATCATCGGCTCCCTGCTTTGGAAGAAGGCGAACCACATTGACCCTGCATCAAAGAAGAATAAACTGAAATTCTTCCTGTGGAACAACATGGGTGTAATCGCCTGCATCGTTGCTTTCCTTCCGTTTATCATCGTCATCCTGACCGATAAAGAAAACAAGGATCCGCAGATGAAGAAGATCGCCGGTATCGCTGCAGCGATCGCTCTCGTGATCGGCGTGCTGTTCAGCATCGAGTGGAGCCCGATCTCCCAGGAAGAAAAAACAGCCCAGGTTCAGTATTCGGAACATGTATACTACACCCAGTGGGGTAAGAAGTACCATCTGTATGAAGACTGTTCACACATCAACAACAGTGACAGCAAGACCGAAGCTTCCGTAGAAGAAGCCATCAACCATGGCTGCAACGGTGTCTGCAAGACTTGTGCAGGAAAATACGCTGCTGCAAACCCCGGTCAGAGTTATTTTGACATCCAGGACGCTGTTGAAGGCGGAACCAATTAAATATTTCTAATCAGATCCATAGGATCGTCTTCTTTGCCGGATGTTCGAATAACACATTCTGTCGAAAGAGATATCCTATGGATTTTTATATTCTTAATCAAAGGAGGGCATGTCCATGAAGAGCAAAAAACCAGTTGTGATCCGTCTTATCATCTTAACCGTCATACTTGCCATCGCGTTTACCGTCGGTTTTATCGGCAAATTCATTGACTTCGATAACATCGACGACATCTTCGGCAACGTAAACGGCGTGAAACTGTTGTATCTCGTTTGCATGATCGCCGGCGTTCTCTTTGTAGAGACCCTGCTCGTGCTTCTGCTAGGGCTGTTCAAACCGGAAAACCACCGTGCGCGTTCCATACTCTCCATCGTTTCGAGCATGCTGAAGTACGTGACCGCGATTCTGATCCTGTGCTGGGGCCTGTCGATCCTCGGAGCCAATGTCTCCACCATCGTAGCCAGTGTCGGGATCATTGCCCTGATCATCGGTTTCAGCGCCGAAAGCCTGATCGCCGATGTCGTGACCGGCACATTTATGCTCTTTGAAAACCAGTACAACGTCGGTGATATCGTCGAAGTCGACGGCTTCCGCGGCACGGTCAGCAACATCGGCATCCGCACCACCAGCATCACCGACCCGGGCGGAAATGTAAAGATCATCAACAACTCCGCCATGAAAAACATCCTGAACCGTTCCGACAAGACTTCCCGCAGCGTCAGCAATATTGGTATCCCTTACGCGACCGATCTGGAGAAACTGGAAGCCGCGATCCCGGAACTTATGGAAAGCATCTATGCCAACCATCAGGACATCATGAAGGCTCCGCCGAAATACCTGGGCGTTCAGGATCTGGCCGACAGCAGTGTCGTCCTTCGCTTCGTGGTCGATGTAGATGAAAAAGACATCTATACCGGCATGCGCGTTCTGAACCACGACCTGCTCCTCGGTTTCCGCAAACTGAGCGTAGAGGTTCCTTTCCCGCAGATGGATGTGCATCTCGACGGCAAAAACTAGGCTGTCGCGATCTTTCTTCGAACTCTGAAAGAAGGTGGCAATTATGGAATATACCCGATTACCGGATGAATACAACCTACCACCGGAAGAATATCAGATCGCACCCGAAATCTGTGAACCGGCTCCCGAATTTCTTCAGAATACGCCTGTCGGCCGTCTCGAAGCCGCTCCCGCGGCAAGCGATCGCAAGCGACAGCGGGAAATCCTTCGAAGACTATGGGCTCCGCTCGCCGCCGTCGTCGCGACCGTCAGTATCGTCTGGGCATCGTATAACTACGATCTCTTCGGGCTGGACTTTTTAAGGGAAGATTTTAGCAATATTACCCCGCCCCCGGAGATTGAGGTCGTGGTGCCTACCCTTCCCACATCGGAAGATCCCACGTCCCCGATACAGCCGATAGAAACCACCGAAGCGCCCACGCAGGAATTCACGGAGGAAGCCACTGTTTCTGAGGACGACATTCTGGAAGCGCTCCTGCTCTGGCCGGAAGGTTCGGTAAACAACTCGGAAGAACTGATATTATACCAATACATCATACAGGATTGGGACGGTAATACATTGACCACATCCCTTTCCTCTCCCCCTCCGGACGCCGAAGTCAAAGAATGGTGTAAGGATCGCGGCTTGATCTGGAAGACCAAGAACATGGAAGAACTGGATCGGTCACGGACCTTCCTCGGCTATAAACTGAGTGATGACGCGATCACTGCCGGAAGCGGCGACAGCCCTGAACGACTCGTCCTGCTAAAAGGCACGATCTATGCGGTCTACAAAGAGGTGGTCACCTACGAGACCCACATCAACAGCCACGGCCCCGGTTACTTTGAGATGGACGGAGATGCGGCATTCCCGATCCTTTCGAATCTGGCTCCGGACTTCGCCGGCGCCCAGACACAGAGCGGAATACCGGAGGAATACATCCGCATGGTCATCAACGGCGAGTCACAATATCGCTATCTCGTGATCGGCGAAACCTGGGAGAACGAGCCCTTTAATCACTCTTTGGGCGATGTTCCGGGTGCCTCCTACGATGAAGCAACGAATACATTGACCCTGGAAAACTGTACGGCAGATGTCTTGGACGTCAACCTCATGGGCAATGGTTTCACGGTGAACCTGATCGGTGAAAACCGGATCGGTTACATCTTGGTCTACGGCTTCTACTACGGCGGCAGCATCAAATTTACCGGAACCGGCTCCCTCTTCGTCAACGAAGATATGTCCCGTGATTTCGGCCTGATGATCGACGCCGAGCAAAGCCAGAGCGTCCTGATGGTGGATAAAGGGGTAGATCTGGAGTTTTCCGGATCGAAATACGCGATCGTCATAGCCCGGACCACCATGGAAAAAGCGATCTGGTTCTTAGACAATGAAACGTTCTTGGGCGGAGGCGTCCGCCAAAACGGACCGGTTCTCCAATATAACGTTCCGGTAATGGACGAATACGGGAACTTCGTTATCGAAAACGGTAACGTGGTGATGCGCCCCGCCACGATCGACGAGTATTCGGAGCTGGTCGAAGAAACCTGCTACGATTACACCATCATCACTCCGGACGGAACTCCGGCAACCTATGTAGAATTTGATTCAATTGATTAACGCATGGATATCTTCCATAAACGAAGCGGGGGCCGCTGCTATTGCAGCGGCCCCCGCCTGTTTATGCTGTCCGATCCGTTTTATGCCGATCGGTATTTCATTTTCTCACGCACGCCCGGAACAGACGTTTTTCGGTGTTGTAGCGGGTCATGATCTCCTCGTTCAGATACTCGATCTCGAAATCGGAGAAAAACGCCCGCACGTCGTCCTCGTCGAAGAAACGTTTGATCGTATACGAAGGCGTCTCGAAAACGTGACGCTCGACTTCCCGGCCCTGGCCGGCGCCGTGCTGTACATCATGGATCGTATTTACGCGGAAGATAAGGCGGCCGCCCGGCTTCAGGATCCGGCGGATCTCCGAGATGATATAGCGGGTGTCGCCCTCCCGAAAATAGTGCAGGCACAGATCGGCGATAATGACCTCAAACGAAGCATCCGCAAACGGAAATCCATCCAGGAAATTAAAGCATCTGGTCTCCTTCACCTCCGGGAAATTCTTGACGATGTTTTGGATCGCATTGGTCGACTGGTCACAGGAGATGACGTCCTTCCCTTTGCTAACCAGATATAAGGTATCGTTTCCGCTTCCGCAGCCCAGATCCAGGATCGGAAGCGACGTGGCCATGAGAATGTCGTCGAAACGCTCCAGCCAGTCATCGGTCTTGATGGTCGCGCGCTCATAATTCCTGTGAGCCGCGTCCCAGTACTCCAGCGAGTGCTCACGTGCATTGACCGCCAGATAGTTCAGAACGTCCTCCCGCGTCGCCGCCTGGGGAAACTCCTCGTAGACCGGGCAGGGAATGTGCGGTTCAAAGGCCAGCGGCCGGAACCAGTTGCACTGCAGCGTTTGCATGCCCGCATCGCGCGCAGCAAACAGTTCCTTCGAGCCGCCGTCGCCGACAAACAAAACCTCCTGCGGCAAAACATTCAGTTCACGGACCATCTTTTCATACATGGCAGGGTCCGGCTTGCTCATGCCCTGCTCGTAGGAGATCAGCGCCACATCGAAAAAGGGATTCATCGCGCTCTCGCGGATGAACTTTCTCTCATCGGAAAATGTATTCGTGATCAGGCCGATTTTGATCCCGCGCTGTTTCAGTTCGCGAAGCAGCCGGAACGTCTCCTCGGGGATCGCGGAAAATGTATCTCCGAGCGCGTCGCGCCGATTTTTCGCGATCCTCTGCACCAGCTCCTCGCTGTATACATTAAGGGTTCGAAATGCGGCTGCCAGCCCCTCTTCGATGGTCATCCTGCCCTGCGTCCGGTCCTTTTCGTTTGCGTGCCACTCACGGCGAAACTCAATAAGATCCACCCCGGTATCTGCCGCGATGTCTTCACTGAAGTAAGTTCTGCCTTCAAACAGCGTCACCAGTGTCTCAAACATGTCAAAAACTACTGCGCGAATCATGTGCACCTCCTGTTTCTGTTGATAAGATGATCCTGTTTCTGTCCTTTCGACCGCCGACAGCGGTCTGCCTACTTGAAAAAACAATTATAACATAAAGGACCGGTCTGTTCAAGTTGAACAGGCCGGTCCTTCGGTCATACTGTATTGGAGCGCTCCGGAAAACGAAGTTCGATCTCGAACGAACCTTTTTCCGCATTGGCCCCGATCTTTCCTCCGAGCAGTTCGGTGAACTGCTTTGCGATCGCGAGCCCCAGGCCGGAGCTTCCGTTTGTACGGGAAATATCCGTCGTGTAGAACTCATCGAAGACGCGTGATGCATCGATCGCCTCCGGGCACGGATTGGTGAAACTCAGCCGGTATCCCTCCTCCGTCTTCTCAGCGCGGATCGTCAGATCCCCTATGCCGTGCTTCTTCGCGTTTCCGATCAGGTTATCGAAGATGCGCATGAGCATCGCATAATTCGAGGAAAGCATCCACTTACGTCCCTCGCACTTAAGGTCAATCTTGCGACCGGCGGCGGAGAAATCGTCATAGGCATGCGAGATCGCCTCTTCCAGCGCTCTCACCAGATCCATCGGCTCCTTCTTCGGCTGTTCTCCGCGGGAAATGATCGACGAAAACTCGAAGAATGCATTGATCAGTTCCTCCAAACGCGCCAAACGGCGACGTACGATCTCCAGTTCCCGCTCCTTCTCTTCCTCCGAAAGGTTCGAATCCAGGACCAGGTTCATGTATCCCATGGCCGATGTCAGCGGCGTCCGCAGGTCGTGGGAGATGTTCGTCAACATCTGGTCCAGCGTATGGCTGCGATGGGCATACTCCACACGGTTCGTCTGCATGCGGACCAAGAGGGTATTCACCGTGTTGATCAGGTCCGTCCCCAGTCCATTCTCCGTATGTACCAGCTGGTTCGTCGACACATCGATCAGGTCCGTCAGCTGGCGGTTGATGCTTTTCATCTCCTTACGTTGTTGAAGGTATAACACGAAAAAGACGGCGCCCGCTAAAAAGCAAGCCGCCGTGACGACGATCAGGATCATGGTAAGTGTGTCCATAAGCAACTCCTAACTCCGGGGCCGGCCGGCTCGAGAGCCGGCCATGCCGGAATAGTGATATTTCGCAATTATTGTAGTTCGCGCTTCTTGAATGTGTAGTAACCAATCAGGAAGGATCCGATGGTAGCTACGGCGCAAATGATCAAAACATTGCGATAGAAGTTTGAGAAATCCAAAATGGTGTCGCGAATGCCCAGGTGCATAAACGTCTGGCTCAACTCATATTTCTCGAGTTTCAGAAGAAGGTTTGAGTCTTTGACGCCGGGGATCTCTCCCAGGATCCCGACCACCAGCATGAACAGGAACGGAGTCAACATCAATGCTGAGTTATATGCCGCACCCTTACGAAGCAGGAAAGCGACCATGATGAAGACGCTCAGCAGGGCAATGATCAGCGGAAGCTGGCTCATCATACGGGATACGAATACATCAAATGCTCCGTTCGGATCATTCGCCGGATGGATGATCATGCGAAGTCCGTAGAACAGGAAATTTGAAAACAGGAAAACAAGAACGCCATACACCATGCAAATGATGTACTTATAAATAAAGTAACGCGACTTGCTGACAGCTGAACTGATCGTATTCTTAACGATGTTGTTCGTGAATTCTCCGATCACAATGGAGAATACCGGCATCAGTAAAAAGAAATAGAAGTTCATGTTCGTACTCAGGAACATGATATCCTTTGAGTACGTAACGCCCTCGGGAATGCCCATACCCAGTCCGATTCCACCGACCGAATTTGTGAGAACATCCACCGCGATAAGCGTGAGGATCAAAATCCAGAAAATATAGAAACCCTTGGTTTTCGTAAGGCGGTATCTCTCCGCGCGAATCATGTTGATCATCTTCCTTCCTCCTCTACGATCTTCTTGAAGTATTCTTCCAGTGAAATGCCGGTCTCATAGATCGACGCAACTTCGAGTCCACTCTCCACGAGCGAGCGGTTGATGCCCGCCGTGTTCAGGCCTTCGTCGTAAATGCGGATCTCCGCATCGTCGATGACCTTGAAGTTCTTGATCTGATGTGCCTGCTCCAGGATGACGGTCGCACGCTTCGGGTCGTTTACGCGAAGCACCGTCGCCCGGCTACACTCATGGTCCAGTTCTTCTTTCGTCAGTTCCTTCAACACACGTCCGTTGTCGATGATGAGGAAGCGGTTCGCTACCGCATAGAGTTCGGAAAGGATGTGGCTGGAGATCATCAGCGTCATACCGCGTTCGCGGCTCAGCATGTGGAAGGTCTCACGAAGTTCCGCGATGCCGATCGGGTCCAGGCCGTTGATCGGCTCATCGAGAACGACGAGGTCCGGATTATCCATGATGGCAAATGCGATGCCGAGGCGCTGCTTCATTCCCAGCGAGTATGTTTTGAATTTCTTATTCTTCGCATTCTCCAGATTTACGAAGTCGAGGACTTCATCGATGCGGGACAGGTCCGCGATGCCTTTCTGGTAGCAATAGTAGCGAAGGTTCTGGTAACCGGTCATGTTCTCGAAGAACGCGGGGTTCTCGATCAAACATCCGACTCTGCGGCGGACCGAGCCGGCTTCTTTCGAGTTCTTTCCGAAGATCTCGAAGTCGCCCTCGCTGGCCTCTGTCAGACCGGTAAATATCTTCATGGCGGTCGTCTTACCCGCTCCGTTGCGTCCGATCAGTCCGTAAATATCGCCCTGATAAACGGTCATGTTCGCATTCTGAAGCGCCGTAAAATTGCCATATCTTTTCGTAAGATTATGCGTCTTGATAACTACATCGCGCATGGTGTTTCTTTCCTCCTTAAGTCTCGGCATAGCCGTGTGTTTGTTTCTTACATGTACATCATAACAGCCATGTCTGAACAAACTCTTAAGAAAAATCTTAATTGAATCTTAAGGATGAATTATGATTTCTTAAGCCGATATCCGATGCCCCAGACGGTCTCGATATACTCTTCGTCCGGGTTGCATTCCTTCAGCTTCTTACGCAGTTTACTGATATGCACGTTCAGCGCGTTATCGTCCACGCCATCGTCGTAGTTCCAGATCGAGTCATAGATCATGCTCTTCGTACATGTACGGTTCCGGTTGCGGACGAAGAGCTCGAGGAGCGCATATTCGATCGCGGTCAGATCCGCGTTCTTCCCGGCGCAGAGCACCGAATAGTCGTCCGTGTGGATCTCCAGATCCTTAAACTTAAGCACATCTGCCTGTGCGGGCAATGCAGCCTGTCCCGCCGCGCGCAGTCGAGCCGTGATCCGTGCAAGCAGTTCCTCGTTCTGGAACGGTTTCGTCACATAGTCGTCCGCCCCGAGCGACAACAGGTCCACTTTCGACATCACATCCGAGATCGCGCTCAGCACGATCACCGGCGCCTGCGATTTCGCCTTTATCTCTTCCAGGATCTCCGCGCCGCCCTTACCCGGCAGCATCAGATCCAGCAACGTCAGGTCCACGGAGCGGTCACACACCAAAAGTGCCTCCGTCCCGGAGTACGC
>ONPC01000048.1 GCA_900319565.1 uncultured Eubacteriales bacterium
GGATCTTTTTCTATATCCCCCCAGCGCTTTACAATTATATCATAGAATCCCATTCAATTCCATATGGTCACTCCTCTTTTTTCCGATAACCCGATAAAAAGAGAAAACAGCCGCAGCGGACTTGCGTCCGTTGCGGCTCTTTCTTCCCATATACCGGTTCGACATATGGTTCTATCAAAGATGAATTACTTAACCGTAAAGCTTACGTTTCTCTCCGCGGCTGTCACTGCGGAATTCTTTCCCGCCTTGAACTTCAGAGTACGATTGCCGGCCGAGTTGATGGTCTGCGTCAGCGTCCAGGTGCGTACGTTTCCGCTCACCGTGCTGTTGCTGCTGCTTGCGGTCCAGGTCGTTACCAGGTTGCCGCCCTCGGCATATTCTGCCAGGTAGTTGCAGTCTGCCGTCGTCGTTACGGTAAATGTCTGTTTTGTTCCCTTATTGATCGTCGCATTCTTCGCCGATACTGTGAGAACGCCGGAGGCTACGACCTTAAACGCTGCGGTCGCCGAATTGGTTGCTGCCGTAGTTCCCGTGGTGCCGCCCTTGAAGACCAGTCTGCGGTCGCCGGCGGTTCCGATCGGCTGCATCACATACCAGGTACGGATGTTGTTCTCTGCTACGGAACTGTTGCCGGATGCCGACCAGCTCTTCACCAGATTGCCGCCCTCGGCATAAAGCATCAGATACTTCACGTCGGCTGTCGTCGTTACCGTAAAGCCCTGCATGGATGTCTTTGTGATCGCGCTGTACTTCGGGTTCGCACTGAAGACCTTCTTCTCTGCGACTGTGAATCTGACAGACTTACCAAGCGAACTCGGTGTCGTGGACTTAGCTGCCTTAAAGGTCAGTTCACGGTTGCCGGCGTTTCCGATGGCCAGTTTAACGGTCCAGGTGCGTACGCTGCCGCTTACGGTGCTGTTGCCCGATGCCGGCCAAGTCTTTACCAGGTTGCCGCCCTCTGCGTAGACCATCAGGTTCTGCGCATTCGACGTAGTCTTTACCGTAAAGGTCTGTGTACCGTTTTTGCCGATATTCGCATACTTTGCGGATGCTTCGTTTACCCAGGTATCTTCAACAGTGAAGGATACGGGGTAACCGTTCGAATCCGCCTTTGCCTTAAAGGTCAGGGTTCTATTTCCTGCCGTGTTGATATTCAGTGAAAGGTTCCAAAGACGAACACTTCCGTTGGACATCATTCTGCTGTTGCCTTCTGCCTGCCAGGTCTTTACGACATTGCCGCTTTCAGCATAGAGCGTCAGGCTGTTAACGTTATATCCTGTCTGAACGGTGAATTCCTGTACACCGCCCTTTTTGATCGAACTGTTTTTAACGGTTGCTTTTACGATATTCGTATCCGCAGTGATCGCGGGAGTTCTTAACTCAAAGGGGTCCGAAGCAAAATCCGTTTCATGTTCACCGTTAACATCTTCAGCGAAGAAATATACGAAATAGCTGCGGTTCCAACCATCGTAGCTCAAGTCTGCGGGCAGTTTAAAGGAAGCGGTACCTCTTTGAGGCAGTTTCGCAGAAATTCCCGTGTTCATCTTTCCGTAGTACAGGATCTTAGCGCCGTCCTGGTTGGATGAAGTGTATTTCTTATCCAGGATCAGATAGGATAACTGTGTTGCGTTACCGAAATGCTCACCGTTTACGCAATACTTGAAACTGATCGTTCCATCGGACAGCATCGTATTGCTCTCGGCATACGCCGTCATAATCTTATCGATCACTGTAAGTTTATACTCGGATCCGACAGCTCCGGCAGTTCCTTTAACGACCGAAGTAAACAGAACCAAGTTGGTGTTCACGTTAAATGCAGGGCTGACGCCATAGGTTGCCCGAACGCTTCCGGCATCGAGTTCACCGTGCGGGAAGAGGTAACCGATCAATCCTGTATTTACGCTATCAGTATTCTTGGAGGCCGAACGAAGCACCCACTCTTCGTCTTTACCTTCATACTTCTTAACGCGCGCCGGATGTCTGAGAAAACTATTCGGATAACCATAAGCCGTATTGGATACTTCCTCTGCATCCAACAGAAAAACACTCTCATGCGGCAAACCGACATAGTTCACGAATTCCTGTTTCGTCCAGGAGTCGACCTGGTACGGATTGACTCCCTGAACCAACGGATGGCTCTCTCTTCTGCTGACAGTCAGCGCGTTTTTCTCTGCGCTTGTGAAGTTGTTCGGATTATCGAGAAAATAAGCACTGTTCAGTTTTCCTCTGAGTTCACTGTAATCCCATCCGTTCGCCGTGGTGGAAGCGTTGGCCGGCTCTCCGTCTTCATCATATTTATCCATAAACAGAATGGTATCGCAATCCAGAAACATCGCTTTCGAACCATAATCAAAACTATACGGTTGCAATACACGATATTTGACCGGCTTGCCGTCATACTTGCCGTACCAGACATAACTGCCCTTCCAACCGGTGTCGTTCGCCTGCGGCGCTACCGGAAAACCGATCGCATCCGTATTCAGACTCGCTACCTTTTTTTCCTGTGCTGCCTCAACGTCCGTTGATGCACCGCCAAATGGAAGCAGGGCCACTCCCATGACCGTTGACAGCGAGACTGCCAACAATCTTCGAGCTGCATTTCGAAGTTTCATTAAACCTTCCTCACTTTCTGATCTCTGTTTCCATTCATCTCAAATTCTCAAATATAATTCCCCAAAAAAACATCTGCCCGATTGGCATAATGCACGCTAATCGTAGCAGATGTCCGTATGAATGTCAATGAAAATGTGTGAATGTGTATCTATTTTGGTAATTGTCACCTTCTCATGCTTTCGAAAAAATTTTCGAAGCCCAAAACTTTCTGACAGTTTCTTAAATCAACTGCGCGTAGCAAAGGTCAGAACCATCATCAACGTGAAGAATACGGCAAATGAAAGCGTTCCTTTATCGGAATGTTTTTCCGCGATCATGGACGGTATCGTCTCTTCGATGACCAGGAAGGTCATGGCCCCGCCGGCAAATGTCATAACGAACGGGAGTATATCCGGCAGCGCGCAGACCACGATCACGGTAGCGATGCCCAGGAGTGGTTCCACCACGCCGGAGATGACGCCCATCAGGAAAGATTTCCCGCGTTCATGCCCGCGAAAGTGCAGCGGGGCGGAAACGAAGGCGCCCTCGGGAACGTTCTGGAGGGCAATGCCCAACGTCAGCGCCAGAGCCACGGCCAGCGTCATATCCCCGGTCCCGATCAGAAAGCCGGCGTAGACCGCGCCCACGGCCATGCCCTCCGGAATGTGGTGGATGATCTCCGAGAGGACCACCTTACCGGAGTAGCCCAGTTTCGTCTGGGGGCCTTCCTCGGCCCGAAGGAACACGTGCGTATGCGGGACCGCCTTATCCAGCAGATACTGAAAAGCAACGCCGGCAATGAAGCCCAGAGCGGTCACGTTGATGCGCCCTGCCTGGACCTGCGGGTACAACAGCGCCCACATGGAGCAGGCCATCATGATGCCGCCGGCCATGCCGGAAAGTATGAGTTTGATGCCCTCTTTTACTTTATCATTGATCACGAAGACACATGCGGAGCCGACCACCGTGCCCGCGAAAGGGATCAGCAGGCCGAACAAAACGTCCCCGTTGCTCATGAAATCGATGACGCCGAAGTGCTCCAGAAGGATCTTCAGGCCGATGAACAACAGGACGAAGCCTCCCGCCGCCTCTGCGCCGGAGCGATAGCGCGCCCCGAATACGTAACCAATACGGACACCGACCGTCGAAAAAACAAACGTGACAGCCGTGATCAATGCGCAGCCAAACAAGGTATTGATGAAGGGCGATGCAGGAAGGACATCCACCGGGACGGCCACAAAGGTGATACCGACCGCCAGGGCGTCGATCGAAGTCGCCACCGCCATCAGGAACATGGTCTTAGCATTGAAACCGGGCTTCGTCTCCTCCTCTTCCTTCGAGAACGCCTCCCGCAGCATATTGATACCTATGATCGCCAGCAGGGCAAACGCCAGCCACGGTGCGATCCGGTTGATCACCGTTTCAAACCCGGTGCCGAGCAGGTAACCCAGTAACGGCATCAGGCCCTGAAAGCCGCCGAACCAGATACCGCACAGCAAACATTCTTTGATCGTGATCCGCTTGGTCTCCAGCCCCTTGCAGATGGACACGGCAAATGCATCCATCGAAAGCCCGACCGCCAGCAGGATAAGTCCTATGATACCCATCTATGTGAACCTCTTCATCTATTCATATTCGCACGATTAATCTTATCATACCGAAACATGAGTTGCAAGTGTCCTCTCATCGCAAAAACCGCAAGATTCGAATGTTTTTCCGCATAAAATCGATTGTGATGAAAGTCAAACTAAACTATTCTATAAGTAAAGGGGGATGCGTTATGTCACAAGCGCATGATCCAAAGGGCAAACAAAGCAAAAAACAGGAGGTTTTGGCTTTATGAAGAAGATCAAATTGGCACGCGCGAACGAGAGAACGCCTCTGGTTCGCAGCATCTACACAGCAGATCCTTCCGCACATGTTTTCAACGGAAAGATCTACATCTACCCGTCCCACGACTTCGAACACGACTGTCCCGATGACGACAACGGCGACCAGTACATCATGAAAGACTACCACGTTCTGTCCATGGACAGCCTCGATTCCGA
>ONPC01000209.1 GCA_900319565.1 uncultured Eubacteriales bacterium
GCCGGGAAGATGTCCGCGAGGCCGCCGAGACTGTTCCGGAGGCTTCCGGTACGGTTAAAGAGTACAACCGCATCGCTTCTCGGAATGGTCTTCAGCACTGCCGCCTGGTAGACAAGATAGGTGATATACAGGCCGTCCATGATGAAATCGGAAGCCAGATAATTTCTGGCGAAGCCGAGAAGCGTACGCTTCGCGCCCGCCTTCTTCTCCACCTTGTAAATCCCGTCGTCCGCCTCAGCAAACTCCTCCTCCAGACGGTCGCCGACCGCATGGTGCAGGCGGAGCTCCTTGGCGTAATCGTTCAGGTAGAACACACGGCTCACGTAATTGCGCTTTCTCTCAAGCGGATTTACCTCAAGGCGCACCTTGTAATTCAGCTTGTTGAGAACACGCGACACAAGGAACCGGATGATGAACGAGGCAAATACGAAAACGATGCCCATGGCATTTGTCACAAGATAGAACACGCCGGTGGTGAACAGCACCGTAATGGCCTGCATGATGCCGTTACACATCGTCAGGAAACGGTCAATCGAACTCTCCGACTCCGCAACCGCCAGCACGAAATCGTTGTAGTATTTCGTGTCGTCGTAGCAGGACAGGTCAAGCTCCGCCGCCTTTTTGTACATCTGCTCTTTAAGCGCCTTATAAAGCTTCGGCTTCGCCCGGTACGTCCATCCGTGGATGAAGAAACCGTCCGGAACGATTTGAAGCATGTTGACGAAAAGGATGATGCCGATGACTAAAAGCGGCTTCCAGAAAGGTTCCTGGAACTCCGCGCACCGCAGCACGTAACGGATTCCCAGCACATGCTCGAGGAAGATAATACCCTGATACCGGAATGCGTCGTACAGGAAGTAGATCATGTACCCGGGACATGTCTTAAAGCACAGTTTCCAAAGGAAAACCTGGTTTTTCCAAACATGTTTCATACCGCCTCACCCCCTAACATGATGGCGAGGTAGTTCCTGGCCTGTTTGCTGTACATATCCGCGTAAATGCCGTTCTGCTCCATCAGCATTTCGTGGGTGCCCGCCTCCTTCACGGTACCGTCCGAAAGAAGGTATACCCAGTCCGCATTCTGCACGGAACTCAGTCTGTGCGAGATGAATACGAGCGTATTCTTCTCGCAGGTCTTATAAATGTTATCGAAAAGCGTGCCCTCCGCAATCGGGTCAAGGGCGCTGCTCGGCTCGTCGAACACCTTGAAGGGGCAGTCTTTGACAAATGCCCGCGCCACGACGATCTTCTGGAATTCGCCGCCCGAAAGCACGGCGCCCTCGTCGTCGAATTCGTGGGTCAGAATCGTGTGGATTCCCTTCGGAAGCGTCTGTACTTTCTCGTACGCGCCCGCCAGTTTCAGTGCCTCGGTCACGCGCTCTTCCTGCTCGTTTTCAGGGATCTGTTCGCCCATGATCACATTTTCCGCAACCGTCATCGAGAACATTCTGTGGTCCTGAAACGCAGTCGCGAAAAGGTTCCGGTACTTCTTCAGATCGTACTCCCGGATGTCGCGTCCGTTCAGAAGGATCTGCCCCTCGGTCGGGTCATAGAAACGAAGCAGAAGCTTGATGAGCGTTGTCTTTCCGGCGCCGTTGTGACCGACTAAAGCGTACGTTTTCCCGCCTCTGAATTCCATCGAAAGATGGCTGATGACGGGCTCGTCCTTATAGGAAAATGACACGTCCCGAAACTCAATGCTCCTGATCTCCGTGCCCGGATCGTCCCCCGCGTAATCCTCGGGAATGCGCTCCTTATACTCCAGAAATCCGCGCAGATATTCGACGAACAGGCCGTTTCGGAAAAGCTGCGTCAGTGCCTCGGTAAAACCGATCAGTATCCATGTGGTGGACACCATCATGCTGGTGATAACCGACAGCTCCGCCAGTGTCATCGAATGGCTCACGACCGTCCGGTACGCCCCGTAGATCAGCAGCCCTTCAAAGATGAACGTAAACGTAAACATAACATACAGCCAATGCAGCACCATCGCCTTTTTGGTGTATTTGCGCGTCACGTCGGAAACCCCTTCGATGGCGTCACGGTATTGCTGCCGCATGACCTTGAAAACGCCGGTCAGACGCATCTCCTTGGCGTATTCCGGCAGATACATGACACGGTTGATATAGGCAATTCTCCGGTTGTGCGGTGCCATGTCCTTATTGCGCACGTAATCGATATGA
>ONPC01000060.1 GCA_900319565.1 uncultured Eubacteriales bacterium
CCGGAATATAAAACGGGTTCGGCAGAAAGCGAACATCGAACACCAAATCCGCTTCCTTCGGGATCCCGAACTTATAGCCAAACGACAAAATGTTCACATACATACTGTTATACGAACCTGCATCGACATAAATGCGGTGCAGCTCCGCGCGCAGGTCACGCGTCAGAAACGAGCCGGTATCCAGCACACAGGTCGCTTCCGAACGCAGAAATTTGGTCTTCTCCCGCTCGAGGGCAATGCATTCCGCCAGCGAACGGAAACGGTCTTCACTCTCCGCTGCGGCACCGTCTTCCGAATAGGTCGCCATCGGGTGCGGTCTGCGCGTCTCCTTATATCTGCGCATGAGGACCTCATCGGCCGCATCCAGAAACAGGATCTCGCAGGGATATTTATCTTTAAACTCCGAAGCCAGAAGTTCTTTCAGCATTTCGAAGGAGCCGGCGTTGCGGACGTCGATCCCGAGAGCCACACGGTTTCCCGGAAGGCTCTTCTGTTCGAAAGCGATCTTCGCGAACGGCAGCAAAAGTTCGTTCGGCAGATTATCTACGCAATAATAGCCGAAGTCTTCCAGAATATTGAGCGCAGAGGATTTTCCGGCCCCTGACATTCCGGTCACGATGACAAAACGCATATCGTTTTCCTCTTATTGATCAAACGAACCCAAAAAACAGATCTCCGGTTCCAGTTCAAAACCGGTCTTCTCTTTCACGATCTTCTGTACAGCCTTACACAAACGGTAAATGTCGTCCGCAGACGCATGACCGCGGTTCACAATAAAACCGCAGTGCTTCGACGAAACGGCGGCATCTCCGATGGAAAATCCGGCCAGGCCGGCCTCCATGATGAGTTTCCCGGCATAGGCGCCCGTCGGACGCTTAAACGTGCTGCCCGCACTGGGATACTGAAGCGGCTGTTTTTGTTTACGTGACTGTATGTATTCCTCCGCCTGACGTTTTTCAGCAGCCAGCACGGAAGCATCTGAAGTGTGCTCCAAAGTGAAGCAGGCCTCCAGCACGATCCAGCGGGTCTCCATCAGAAGGCTGTGGCGGTACGAAAAACCGAGTTTCTCTTTCGGAAGCGTAACGACCGTGTGGTTCTCCGGCTGATAGACCGTGACCGACGACAGAACGGAAGCTATGTCCTTATCGTAGGCACCGCAGTTCATGTAGATCGCTCCGCCGACGCTGCCGGGGATACCCGCGGCAAATGAAAGACCGACGTATCCGTTCTCCAGTGCTCCGTTCAGCAGCCGCTTTAAGGACGCACCACCCCCGGCCTTTACCGTCTGTCCGGAAAAGACCACATTGGAAAAATGTTTTTTCAAACGAATGATAACGCCTTTATAGCCGTGATCGCTGACTAAGAGGTTGCTGCCATATCCCAGAACGAAATACGGAACCTCCTCTTTTTTACACAGATCGATCACGCGGATCAGCGTCTGTTCATCCTTCGGGCTCACAAACCAACGTGCAGGACCGCCGACGGCAAATGTCGTGCACGTGCTGAGCAAAACGCGCTCCTCCAAGTCCTCGGCACCGACGATCTGTGCCAGACCTGAAGTAAACTCTATGTCTGAAACCTTCATTTACTCTTCTTCCCTGGGTTGAAAATTCTTGGAAACGCGGTTGTAGAATTCTTCGACCGCATTGTATCCCATTTTTTTCTGGCGATAGTTGACCGCCGCGGACTCAACGATGATCGCGAGGTTACGGCCGGGTCGGATGGGAATATTATGGCACACGATCTTATTGCCCAGGTACTCGGTGTAATGCTCCTCGAGACCCAGACGGTCGTATTCCTTTTCTTTATCCCACTCCTCAAGGTTGATGACCATATCGATGGACTGGGTATTCTTTACGCTTTCAACACCGAACAGCGTCTTGACATCAATGATACCGATGCCTCGCAGTTCGATAAAATGGCGGAGCACCTCCGGCGCAGCGCCGACCAGTGTTTCATCGGAGACTTTGCGGATCTCGACGGAGTCGTCTGCCACGAGACGGTGGCCGCGCTTAATCAGTTCCAGGGCGGCCTCACTCTTACCGATGCCACTCTCACCTGTGATCAGCACACCTTCGCCGTAAACATCGACCAGAACGCCGTGGATCGTGATCATGGGAGCCAGCTCTACCTTCAGCCAGCGGATGACCTCCGCCATCAGCTCCGAAGTCGTCTGGGTAGATACCAAAAGTGGAACGCCGTGGCGCATCGCGGAATCGATATCCTCCGCGGTCGGCTGGAAATTACGCGAAAAGACCAGGCAGGGCACCTTACTCGAAAGCAGGCGGTCCATGGTCTGGTCACGCAAAGTCGCGGGCAATGATTTCAGATACGCAAATTCTACGTTTCCGATGATCTGCACGCGTTCATTATCAAAATGATCATAAAATCCCGTCAGCTGAAGCGCCGGGCGGTTAACGTCGACATCGTTGATCCGGATGGTCTCCGTATCGATCGCCGGCGTCATATTTTTCAGAGACATTTTCTCAATCAGTTTCGTAAGGGCAATGCCTTTCATAGCCAATCTCTCCTGACACAGATATTGCAGATGAAATACCTCTGCACTCATATTTTACAAAACGAATCGGTTTCTGTAAAGAGGGAATATCACCCGATCAGATCACGAACATTTCTTCTCAGGAAGATCCTTGTCGCAATAGCGGCTGTGATCTGATAGGATCCCAGCATGAGCAGAAGCAGCAGGCCGGCCGACTTCGGGGCCGGCCATATCCAGAATCCTGTAACGCATCTGGTTATGCAGAGTCCCGTCAAGAAAAACACAACGGCCACAAATAACGCAGCAGTGATCTTGATGAGGTACTCCATATTGACCATGCTCCGTATACTACGTTTCGAAAGTCCAAAAATCTGAAGGTATCCCAGCTCTTTTTTACGATAGAAGAGTTCAGCACTTACCACAAAAGAATAAAAAAGGGAAGCCACGACCGTTCCGAATATCAAAAGGAACATCGCATATTGGACAGCTCTGTCCAAAAGTTCCTGTTGGCCGGCCATTTTGAAGAAGAAGCCATTGATCGATGATCGTAGCCGATTCTCTAATATAACACGTTCATGTTTGTTTTCGGAGATCCCGGGCAGATATCCGGCGCGATATGGAGATGCGCTCACCGTTCCGATCTTTCGGATGGAATTGTAGGGAATAAATGCCGCCGCCTCCTTAACATTTCTTCGATAATAAACATCCTCCATATAGTATTCAGATCCCGGGGACTGATCAGCAGGAGCCGCGATTCCCGCGATTATAAAAACGGTGTCAACGATCACCGTTTCCTTTCCGACAGCTTCTTTCGGTGTCAGCCCATCAAGGCGGGCCTTAACATAGCCGGGTGTCACCAAGATCTCTCCGTCATTTTCCGGAAAATGTCCGTAAAGGATCATCGAAGATATCAGGAAAATGCTGGCGTTTCGATCCGGAAGATAAAAAGCCTCTACTCCTTTATCCGATACCATATAGTTTTCGTAAAAGATCATGCGATCCTCAAACGGAAGATCTGAATACCCCACTCCCATCGTTAACATATCCAATGGATATTTTGACTTCATATAATGATAGTAGAGGTTCTCAAAATGGGTATGCGCGGCAGACATAGCCAAAACAAAGAAAAAGATAAAAGCCAGTGGTAACAGAGAAAAGAACCGCAGTTTAGACTGACAGTGAAGAAACGCATAGCGTAATTTTCCTTCTCCCTTTGTTTTTAACTCTTTTCTTTTTACTGAAACGGTTTGTTCATTAGCGCTTTCATATACACCGCCTTCCAGGCGGCCGTAATCCAAATGAAGGATGACATCGGCAAATGCGTCAAAACAGTCATCGTGTGTCGCGATCAGAATGATCCTGTCTTCGTTTTTTGCCTGCGATATCAGCTCCGCGATCCGAACAGAATTATCATAGTCCAGAGAAGCAGTCGGCTCATCACAAAGCAGTATATCCGGTTCTTTTATCAACGCTCTCGCCAACGCAGCACGTTGTCTCTCCCCGCCGGATAAAACCGAAGGATAGTTCGATAGCAGTTTTCCGATTCCCAGCCTAGTACTGATGTTTTCGATCCGCTGCCTATCATCGCATACCAACCTCAGATTATCCCCGACCGACAGTGAAGCAATCAGCAGGCTGTTCTGAAACATATAACTGACAGAATACGGCTCCAGAGAATCCTTATACACCCGCTTATCGCCTTCATAATCCTGATCCAGATCTCCGATCAAATTCAGCAGCGTTGTTTTTCCGCAACCAGAAACGCCCTTGATCACATAGAGGTTCCCGCTCTCGAACACACAGTTGATATCTTTCAAGACGAAGCGTTCTTTATATCTTTTGTTGATATTATCCAGTACAACCCTCATGCATCATTCCCTCTTTTTAGCTACCCATTATTCAATGCCTCCCTTACCTACATAAGGTCTCTTAAGCCCATTAGATCCTCATACCAAGGGGTAACACGAACGCGGCGATACAGAATTTGAGTATAACACGTTGAAAAAGCCAGCAGGAAAAGCAAATGAACGATAAGCATCCGGTAATTGAATGTGAACAGTTGATAGGGCACCCATTGAAACCACTGATTCAGCAGATTGACTGTCAACGCGAAAAATAAAGCGGCAGCGACAGCTTCGATCACCTTTATAAAAAGCCTTTTAATATTCAAAATCAAAAAGCGGTGAATGACTTTCGATTTATCAAATCCACAATATTCATAGGCGGATATAAAACTGTGCCGATGAAGGTAATCCAGCCTTTTCAACTGTAGATAAAACAGCACCGCCAGGAATGAAAGAAGAATCGAAACCGAAAGCGCGATTGGATACATCATTACATAAATATTTCGAACAGGAATCAGCATCCCGGCGGAATATTCCATTATATAAAGATGATCGGCTCGACCGATGTCATTATACGTATCATAATACTCCTTCATATCATGGAAAGAATCAAAATACAGTTCATAATACCTGCCTCTATCCGAATTGGTATCATAATGAAATGCGCTGTCGCTTTCTAACGGCTCGATCAAACCCATCGGAACGAAAAACGAGTTTTCATATAGCCAGCGTGAAGTTATATACTGATCCAAATATCGCATTTCGTTCTCATTCAGTTCAGCAAAAATACCTACGATGGTAAGATCGACCGAGCCCACCCCATAGAGATCATGGGATATTTTCTTGCCGATCAGTTTACCGGGATCACCCGGAGACATTAATTCGGCCATTTCTTGAGTTATAATTGCCTGATCTTTTGCCGTAAAATAGGATCCGAATTTCAGGCGATCCGAAAGATAAAAAGCGGATGCCTCTCCGGGAATAACCGTCAATCCCTGTATATAATAAGGGTTTGAACGTCGAAGCTCGGTTCCGGATATACGATCTTCGAAATCCGTCGGCAAATTTGGATTGTAAGCCAAAACGATCGAACGAATCTTTTCACTTTTAGGTATCTGTTCTTTCCATGTACCATATGGGAATGTACTGACAGTAAGCCGATTGATATGATAGCAATTGGCAAGTGTAGCGTTTACTTTATTCTCCGGAAGATCCGCAAACAGACTAAACAACATCGAGACCGTCAAAAGAAACAGGAATACTGTATTGAGCCACCGGCCGGAATGTTTATCTATAAACCATCTCTCAATATAACGATAGCCGACCGCAGGATCGGCAGGAGTCTTTTTCTGTATGTTTTCTAGATCGGATATGTCCGTTTGCTCCTTTGATTGCCCCTTTGACTCTGATATTATGGTTTTTCGGGAACGGTCAAACCGAAAAATAACATCTGCATAATCCTCAGCTTCCCGGTCATGGGTGGAACAGATGATCAGCACTTTCTGTTTAATGCTTTTCAGATACTCAAATTCTATTCTTTTATTATCCCGGTCCAAAGAAGCCGTCGGTTCATCCAGGATCAGGATTTTTTTACCAGACAGCAGAGCTCTCACAACTGCCAGTCTTTGTTTTTCACCACCGGAGCATTCTCCCGGCATATTCGTAGCCAGGTTTTCCAATCCGAACTGTTTCAGGTAAGAGTCTATTCGTTCTTTATCCGAGCAGACAAGTTCCAGATTCTCGGTCACATTTAAAAAGTCAACGAAAAAAGGCATTTGCGTTATATAATCTGCATTTGCCTTCATTTCCTCGATAGGGACTTGCTTCTCATACTTTTCTTCATTCAAACAGATCGTTCCCTCATCCATAGGAACGAGCCCATATAATCCGTTCAGCAGTGTTGTTTTTCCGCACCCGCTTTCACCCATGATCAGATAGAAGCCGGTATCCTCTAAAACCAGATCCACTGCTTCAAATAAAAGAGTATTTCCAAATGATTTTTTTAGGTTACTTGCTTTTATCATTACTTTACACAGTTAACACTGTTCATAACCGTAAACGTCTCGACCTGACAAATCAATATCAGCATGAACCACTTCGGGCGATCTATTCGGATTCCGAACCGTTAGAGAATTTGTACTCATATTATAGTGCAGAATCAGGAAACAGAAGAAGAAATATATGCCGTATAGTTGAAATTATGAAGATTGTTTAACATGGTGTACAGTCTGGAAAAATCAATCTGTGCTACCGTCTCTTTTTGAAATGTATCTGCTCCTGCGATCAAAAGGTTTTCACTTTTGATCTGCTGCTCGATCATCTTTAACATTTGATAGGCTTTTACCTGATCTTCGCTTGCTGTTCCCTCATCTACCATGTCCGACAACTGCACATATTCATTATACTTGTCACCGGTTTTGTAGATCACATCCAAAAATAACTCGTCAAGTAAACCTGTGTCATGCATAAATCCGACCTGGAACTTGTAACCATCCAGATAATTCGGTTCTTGCAAAACAGCAAATGTAGGAAGGTCCAAGTATATTCCTTCCTCTTTGACTGGACCATTGAGAGCCGACTGCATCAGATCCCAGAAAAAATCCACATCCATCGAAGTAAAGTCGAGATCTTCCTTTTTCAGTTTTATAATATCATCGTATTCTTTCATGTAAAGAAGACTGTCGATCAGCTGCGCATCGTGTTCGTTTTCTTTTGCCATGCCCCAACCTAAAAAACCGGGCTCATACACCTCGGTATATTCACTTCCATCCCTGAGTATATGTGTTGCCGAAACAGCATATTTTTCATTATATTTGTAGCGTATATTGATGCCGGAAAACCAAAAATGTATCAATCCGGGTATGTCTCTGTGTCCTTCTTTTATATCCTCATAAACGAAAGAAAATACCCATCCATCCGGACTCGCTTCCCGCGCAATCTTCATAAATACAGGGCGTTCTTTTCCATCCATCGGATATCTTTCATCATAGGCGTAAGTTGTGAGCGGAGGGAGGGTTTCTCCCGGAACCGGAAGGTAAAAAGAACTGTCTTCATTCGTTTCCGAGCTGGCCCCCCCTCCATCCTCAGGTTTAGTTTTACAGGCGCCTAAAAACAGAACAGTGAATAGAGTCAGGGCTAAAAGAACCTTACGAGCCACCTTTGCCATCATATCTTCATCCTCCTAAATTGGGACCAATTCACTTCGGATTTTGAGCGAAAAATACCAGACCCTGTCAATATACCCAAAACTTATATTTGAGCAATCCCGCCGGCACAGCCGAGGATGTATCTCCCAAGTTTTTCGTTATTGCCCATACAATATGCATTTCCGCAGTGTTATCGCTTTCAATCAAGTCTGAAGTTGATTCAATATGCGACCAATAGTATGGGATATATAAATTATCGTATGTGGCAAAGATTGCTTCCTTCTTTCCGATGTATTGCTGGGAATTGTTCCCGTCATCCTCATAATAAAATACCATTGCCTTACGATTTGTATCTCTTACATAAGATCCCTGCAATCCAACCGAAGGCATATAAAAATATACTCCGACATCCC